>JAAZLB010000111.1 GCA_012799535.1 Bacillota bacterium
CTACTTGATCATATTCTAAGCCTACCCAAGCCCCCATGTGACTCAGAAGATTATGATCATGTTCTTCGTTACCAGCCATCACAGGAGTGTGGGTGGTGAAAACAATCTGTTGACGCGTCTCTTCCCAAGCGGAATAAAAATCTTGCCCCTTAGCCATTTTCTCTCTAATTAGCTCTAAACCGGCGAAAACCGCATGCCCCTCGTTAAGATGATAGATATCTGCGTCAAAGCCGATTTGGCGTAACAATCGCACCCCACCTATACCTAGAACCATCTCTGCAGCTACCCGTTCCTGATCAGAACTTGCATAGAGCTGCCTGGTAATCCAACCGTGGGCAGTTCCTGGTAAATCTGCGTCCAAGAGATAAAGGGGGGCGTTGGCAAAGGCCTCCGTCTTCCATACCTTACAGCTCACCTCTTCGCCTCGAATCCATAACTGCACTGCCAGCCCCGTATCCTCTAAATGGGCCTTATCATAACTTTGTCGACAGTGGTGAGGAAAGCCATTCTTGTCTAAAAATTGATCTGAATAACCTTCATTCCAGAGGATTCCGATCCCAACAAAGGGAAGTCTGAGGTCTTTGGCGGATTTAAGAATATCTCCCGCTAATACACCCAACCCTCCAGAGTAAATTGGGAAATCTTCGCTCAAACCATATTCCATACAAAAAAAGGCAATTTTAGGTTGGGGAACAGCTGTCATGGTCTATCTCTCCTCGTTTTCATAACTCTTAATTAGCTCTACATAATGTTCAAGCAACCTAGTCGCTTCTGCCTCATTATCCGCTTCAGTATATACACTAAAGACCGGGTCATCACCGTCAGGTACGACCAAAGCCCAGCCAGATTCGGTATGTTCCTTAATCCCATCTAAATAGATGGTTTGATCCGGTTGGGAATTTTGAATTAGCTTCCGCATTATTCTACCCTTACTTTCCCAGGGGCAGACCACTTGCCCTTGCTGTTGAAAATTCGATGTTTGCCACTCACTGAGGGGTAGCTTTTTCGCACTTACAAAACTCAATAGCTCTCCAATACTGACTAAAGGTTCAATATAGGGAAAGACTTCCCCCCGATCTGTTTGGAGCGTGTTACCTAATTCGGCGGCCATCTCCATCCAAAAGGCTGGTTCCAGCTTCGTCCAGCTTACATTCATCCCGTAACCTTGAGCAGTCTGGGCAACCGTCCTAGAAAGATTGACAGGAAGCGCCACCTCGGTTTGTCCCCGCTCACTTGTGGCTTGAACAAAGATCCGCCACCAACCGTCATCAGATAACCTCATCCCCTGTTCATCTTGGAAAAACCAGTCTCCTTCTTCGATAACTATAGTTGGCAGTCCGAGTACATCTGAAGTGGAGACTCGGTAACCTGCCAGTTTCAAAAAGTCTTCCACCATTAGAGCTAGGGCATCTCCTTCCTTGAACAGCAAACCCACAGGAAATTGATTGTAGCCCGCAGGATAATGAGTAGCAAGGTTCTGCAAATAGCTATCCCGTAAGTCTGGCGCAACTAGCCGTTTCCCTAGCTCTTCCTGGGGTAACCGGGGAAAATCTTCCCGGAGATAAATGTTCTCCACTTTCCGTTGCTCGCCCTTAGTGAAGAAACGTCCCTGCTCGTTCCAACATTGAATGGTGACCTGATTGTTCTTAGCTGAACCGGAACTGCAGTGCAACGCCCCGGCCAAACCCAATTCTTGCACTGTGAAACGGGTCAGCATCCCTACCACCTGCCCCCCATCCCACACATGGACACCACCACCCCTTAATCCCACCATTAAAGCTTCTTTTGCCAGTTCCCCCAAGGTACTAAAATCACTAGTTACTAAAACCTCTTGACCAGAACCTAGAAACGAAGCATAACTTAACCCTACTTGAGTGATGATCTCCGGTGATAAATCCCCACGAAAGTCTCCCCTAATTCCATCGCGGGAGAACAGGCCTGCTTTTTCTTGACTTCCCCATACCAAAGAACTTCGTAATGTGGTACCGCTGGGAATGTGCTTTGCCGGCCACACCTTGGTTTTCGGGGTTATGGTTGTCATGGTTCCTACCTGGACCTTCTCTCCTAAAACACTTCCTTCATATAGTTCCACTTGCGGTTCTAAGCGCACATTTTGAGCACAAATAGTGCCCCTTAACTGAGAATAGGCACCTACCTGCACACCAGACCAGAGTATACTTTGTTTGAGACTAGCTCCCCTGTCGATCTGGCAATAAGGGCCGAGGATTGTGTAAGGACCGAGGTACGCCCCGGCACCAACCCTACTGCCCTTCCCTAGATAAATTGGACCTTCTAATGTGGCATTATGATGGAGCTTGACCCCTTCTGCGAGATAAATGCCCTTAAATTGGGTTGTAGGCAAGTCTAAGTAAACTTTTCCATCTAGGCAATCCTGTAACGCCTGACGATAAGCATCAAGGCTCCCCACATCAGACCAATAGCCAGGAGCCACGTACCCAAACAAGGGTGCTCCACTACTTAATAGTTCTGGAAACACATCTCGACTAAAATCCACTTGCTTGTCGGGGGGAACCAGATTTAAAACTTCCGGTTCTAAAATATATATACCCGTATTGACCGTGTCACTAAATACTTGGCTCCAACTAGGCTTTTCTAGAAATTGTCGAATTCGCCCATCTTCATTGGTTAAAACCACGCCATAACTTAAAGGATTAGGAACACTAGTAAGGATCAAGGTGGCTACAGCTTTTCGACTCTTATGGAACTGGATGGCGGCGGTGAGATCAATATCGGTGAGTGCGTCCCCACTAACCACCAAAAAGGTTTCCTGAAAGCTCTGGCTGGCACTCTTCACACTACCAGCTGTGCCTAAGGGAGTCGTTTCCACGTAATATTCCATCTGTACCCCAAGATCGGCACCATCTTGAAAATAATCCATTACATCTTGGGGCAAATACCAAAGAGTGCAAGCGATGCGACTAAAATCATGACGTTTCAACAAATTGACAATATGCTCCATCATGGGTGCATGCAAAATAGGAACCATGGGTTTAGGCAGATTACAGGTGAGAGGTCTTAAACGTGTCCCTTCACCTCCTGCCATGATTACTGCTCTCAAGGTAATGCCCCCTTTCTGGAAAATCACTGGTTACATGGTAACGATGGAAAACCACATCTGATTCTCGTTGTAGTTTTTGATGTAGGTCATAGCCAGCCACAGTCTGGAGGGCAATCTGATTCCAATCGTATTTTTCGCGCACATCTTTTGACGCTTGTGTGCTCAAGTTACGGGCATAAACCCTATCACCGAGTAGATGTAAAATAGTATCTGCAAGAGAATTGGAGTTACCAGCATAAAAAGTTAATCCGTTGTGCCCATGCTGAACCGTCTCAGCAAATCCCCCTATGTCGCTCACCACCACAGGTGCCTGCCCCGCCATGGC
>JAAZLB010000009.1 GCA_012799535.1 Bacillota bacterium
GGAAGTTATAACCAAAGCTTACCACTTTTCTCAGCGTGCCCATGAAGGTCAATTGCGTGAATCTGGGGCCCCCTATTTTGAGCATCCCTACGAAGTGGCTTTGATTTTAGCAGACCTAGAATTAGATATAGAGACAATCGCAGCAGGTCTGCTCCATGATGTTTTAGAGGACACCCCCGTAACAAGGGAGGAGTTGGAAGAAGCTTTTGGACCAACTATCTTAATGCTGGTGGAAGGGGTAACTAAGCTGGAAAAGTTACCTTTCCGCAATCGCTTCGAGCACCAAGCAGAAAATATGCGCAAAATGATTTTTGCCATGGCTGAGGATGTGCGGGTTATTCTGATTAAACTCGCGGATCGCCTACACAATATGCGCACTTTAAGGCATGTGTCCCCGGAAAAGCAGGTGGCAATTTCCCAAGAAACCCTCGACATTTTTGCTCCCTTAGCCCATCGTTTAGGAATTTGGAAAATCAAATTTGAGATGGAAGATCTAGCCTTCCGGTATCTTTACCCCAATGATTATTATGGATTAGTCGCAGATATTGATCGGAAAAGGCAAGAACGCGAAGGCGATTTACAAGAAGTCATGGACATAATTGTGGAACGTCTCGCAGATGTGGATATGGCTTGCGATATTCAAGGGCGTCCTAAACATCTTTATAGCATTTATCAAAAAATGCACAAGCAAAACAAGAGTCTCGATGAGATTTACGATCTGATGGCGATTCGTATCATTGTAGATAGTGTGCGTGAATGTTATGCAGTCTTAGGTGTAATCCACGCCCTTTGGAAACCTATTCCAGGTCGGTTTAAGGATTATATTGCAGTTCCCAAATCTAATCTTTATCAATCTTTACACACTACAGTTGTGGGTCCTCACGGTGAGCCCTATGAAATTCAAATTCGCACTTGGGAAATGCACCGGATCGCGGAAAAAGGGGTGGCCGCCCACTGGATGTATAAAGAGGGACAAAGTGTTAAACCCAGTGATGAGGCTAAGGTTGGTTGGTTAAGAGAAGCGGTGGAATGGCTCCAAGAAGCCAAGGATCCCCAGGAGTTTATGGATACCCTAAAAATCGATCTCTTTGAAGATGAGGTTTTTGTGTTTACTCCTAAGGGCGATGTGAAAAGCTTGCCAGCTGGTGCCACCCCCATTGACTTTGCCTTCGATGTCCACACAGATGTGGGTTTGCGTTGTTTTGGAGCCAAGGTTAACGGGCGGATTGTTCCTTTAAATTACACCTTGAAAAACGGTGATTTTGTCGAGATCTTGACAAGTAAGACTGCAAGCCCTAGTCGAGATTGGTTAAACCATGTGAAGACTTCTAAGGCTAGGAGTCGTATTCGTTCTTGGCTAAAAGAAGAACAGAGGGAAGAAAATCTTAACCGCGGTCGAGAACTACTGGAACGGGAAATTAAGAAAACTGATTATGATGCCAAGACTGTTTTAAGTGAAAGCAATTTAGAAAAAGTGGCTAGGAAGTATGGTGTAAGTAGTTCAGATGAGTTACTAGCTAGTGTAGGCTCAGGGAGGATTACCCCCACCCAAGTAGTGCAAAAACTTACTGGTCAAGAACCTAGTGAGCGGAGAAAACTACCGGAAGTTGGTCA
>JAAZLB010000112.1 GCA_012799535.1 Bacillota bacterium
AGCTGTTCTTTAGCTAAGTAAGCGGCACCAAGGGCTCCCATTACATCATAATATTTTGGAACTAAGATGGTTTGTCCTAAAGCCTCTTGCAAGAAGCGCTGCATGCCCACATTTGCTGCCACACCCCCTTGGAAAAAGATCTGAGGATGGAGTGCTTTCCCCTTCGCAACATTACTAAGGTAATTACGAACCATAGCTTGACATAAACCGGCCAGAATATCCTCCATACTATGTCCTAATTGTTGTTTGTGAATCATATCTGATTCTGCAAAAACTGTACACCGGCCAGCAATCCGCACGGGATTTGTACTTCGGAGTGCTAATGGACCAAATTCGGTAATGGGAATATTAAGGCGTGTGGCCTGCTGGTCCAAAAAAGACCCGGTACCAGCAGCACAAACTGTGTTCATTGCAAAATCAACTGCTACCCCATCTCTTAGCACGATCAACTTAGAATCTTGACCGCCAATTTCAATGATGGTTCGTACATTCGGTTCTAGTTGAAGGGCACCAATAGCGTGGGCGGTGATCTCATTTTTGACTACATCTGCACCAAGTATAGCTCCTGCTAAATGTCTACCACTCCCCGTTGCCCCTAAACCAAGAATTTCCCAATTTCCCGCTTCTTTTATAGCCCGTAATCCCTCCTGAAGAACTACCAAGGGCGCACCCTTGGTACGGAGATAGCTTTTCCACACCACC
Source organism: Bacillota bacterium (assembly GCA_012799535.1). Classification (GTDB taxonomy): domain Bacteria; phylum Bacillota; class Limnochordia; order Darwinibacteriales; family Darwinibacteriaceae; genus UBA4996. The sequence continues at coordinate 703 of JAAZLB010000112.1, forward strand.
CCTTCATGGGCAGACTTATTTGGATCAACTAAGACAAAGTTAGTGCTTACACTGCCCACGTCCACGCCAAGATAAACCTGTTTATTCTGGTTAGGCATGGGCGTATACCTGCCTTTCCAATAGATCCACGAAAGCTTCGAGCCTAGTTTGAAAGCCTGTTTCACTAGAATGTTCATCTACCACTAAAGACATTATGGGTAAATTATAGTCCAAGCTAACCTGGGGCAGGATGCCCTGGGCAATTATTTCAGGCATACAGGCTACCGGTAAGATTTGGATAACCCCATGGATGTTTGCTTTAGCCGAATCCACACTATGAGCCACACTCTCTAAACCATGACCCCCCACAAAAGTATTTAAATAGCCTTGGGCGGAACGTTTTAGTGGGGACAAATGAGAACGGCCTATGATCTTTTTGAAAATGTGATCCTGCACCCATTTTTTTAGACTGATTGTTCGCACAACCTCTACCCCCAGCTCCCCGAGGCGCTGTTCTAAGTTAAGATTAGCCAAGGGTTCAATAACGGTGTAGATCTCTCCCACAAAAGCAACTTTGAGAGTATCACTGTGTCCCTTTGCTCTTCTAATGTCGAGAAAGTCCTTGTGACCTTCCTCCATTAGAACTTTAATTGTCTTAATACTTTGGGCCCTTCTCAGTTTACGTAAATGGGTATTTAAGATTTTAGTAGTTAGCCCTGCAGACTGTTCCAATGGGCGAGTCTTAAGGGCTAGATTTTCTAAATATTCCATAGCTTCTAGTTTGGCCCAGGCTAACTGGCTACCAGACCATAGTGTACGGGGCTTAGTGTTACCAAAGATCCTACTGACAAGGCCTCTGGTCTTTACCATATTGCCGCGGGGCATTTCTAGCAAAAAAAAGTCCACTTCCCGACCGGCCTTCTCTAATAAGATCCGCTGAACTTCTCCATAGTAACCTAAACGACAAGGTCCCCATCCCCCTATCATCCAGACACCAGCTGCTCCTAAATCTATGCCTTCCAACATATTACCTAACACAATCTTGAAAGGAAGGCAGATCAGTTCGGGACCAAGTTCACTTCCTAGCTCTAGGGTCCGTTTACTCCCAAGTGGTGGAGTAATGGGCTCATGACCTAATCCTTCCAACAGAGCTTCAATGGAAATGTAGGTATTACCTAGATGGGGAAAGGTGATCTTCATTGGGCTTTTCTCCTTTCTAAAAGATCGCAGAAAGCCTCAAGACGGGTTAAGGTCCCCAATTCACTAGTGTGTTCATCAAGGGCAAGGTCTAAAGTGGGTACTCCCTTTTCTATGGCCCTTTGTTCCACGACAACACTTAAAAGTGATTGGGCTCCACAGGCGAAGGGTAAGAGATTGATCACCCCATCGATCTGATCGAAAAAGTGTTCAAAAGCACCAATAGAGCGCCTCGCACCGCTCCAGAAGAAAGGCTTAACTAAACTTAGGTTACTTTGATGACCACTCGCATCGCTAATCTGTTCTGGTGTCAAAACTACCACCCCTAAGTCTTTTAAATGAGCTAGGAGATTGCCGTTTAAAAACGGATCATCTATGAGATAGCGGGGAGCCAACACCAATAATTTGAGTCTTCCCCCAGGCACATTTAAGTTCTGCTCTCTACTGGACTGTTCAAAATCTCTCTGAACATTAAGGGCTTGCCCCCAACTAGACTTAACCTTCATTATAGGGGCATAAGTAAGACCAAAACGCCAATAACAGCGAGCCAGCGCCCGTTGACCCTTGCGCCCATCTAAAGGTGGGCTCAGTAAAGTAGTTGAGGACGGAAGATATTGCTTTAGTAAATCTGGCAGGCCTAAAAAACTTGTGCAGATAAACTCCCGTTTCCACACACCGATTAATTCAGGCACAAAGAGTAGATCTACCCCGGCTTTGCTCAAAGCTAGGGCGTGTCCAATGTATGCCTTAAGAGGGAGACAAGCTCCATCCACACACGCTAAGAGCCCCCACTCCAAGATTTCTTTGTTAGTTGGGGGTGAAAAAGTAACCTCAAAACCCAGTTCTTCTAAATAGCGGGACCAGAGGGGGTGATAATGAAAATAATATAAAGCCCGAGGAATACCAATAATGGGCAAAATATCACTCCTACTTTGACTTTTGATTTCTGGCCGCGGATTTTAGATCATGAGGATTAGTAAGGCGCGGCCTTCTGGTAATTTGAGGAATGGGATAGCGGAAAATCACCCTTAAAAGAGCGGGCCCATCAAAAGGAACCAAGGGCCAGAGATAGGGAATACCGAAAGATTTTGTTAAACCAAAAACCAACAGGATTGCAAGAAAGGCAAGGCCTAGACCCCACCACCCACCTATCACTGCACCCCCAAAAAGTAGATACCGAAAGAGCCTAATAGCGAAACCAAATTCAATGCTAGGTGTGGCAAAACTACAAATGGCTACTATAGCCGTGTACAAAATAGCTTCTCCTGTAAACAGGCCAACAGAAACCGCCAATTCCCCTAACAAGGTTGCTCCCACTAAACCAAGGGAGGTAGCCAGGGCATCTGGTGTGTGAATTAAGGCCATGCGGATCAAATCGATGCCCACCTCTAAGAGTAGAAACTGCAGCCACAAAGCCAAACGTCCCGCTTCTTTCGGTCCGACAAACTCCAGCCAACTAGGCAAGTTTGGACTTACTGCTAGAGTATACCACAGAGGAATAATGATTAAGGATCCGAAGATACCCAAGGTGCGCACCCAACGCAAATACGTACCTACCGGTGGATTTTGAAAATATTCTTCCGCATGTTGAGTAAAATGCCAGGCGGTTACAGGCACAATTAGGGCAAATGGTGTCGTATCTACTAAAATTATTACATGACCTTCAAATAGATGGGCAGTGGCCACATCCGGCCTTTCGGTGTAACGGGTTACAGGTAAGGGGTTAAATACAGTACCTAGAATATACTCTTCTAGATTTTTCCCCCCCATGGGAATCGCATCTCGATCTATGGCACCAATGCGTGCCTTGACTTCATTAACTATACTAGGGTCCGCAATGTCCTCAATGTAGCCCACCAAGACATCTGTTTTAGAACGTCGCCCCACCTGCAACGCTTCAAAGCGGAGGGCAGGATCGCGAATCCTTCTCCGGATTAAGTTCACATTAAACAAGGCAGTTTCTACAAAACCATCCCGGGAACCCCGTGTCACCCTTTCTAAATTAGGTTCTTCCGAAGCTCTTGTGATATACTGTCTAACATCTAGTACGGTAACACTGGCGATTCCATCGATTATTAAGAGCATAGTGCCTGAAAGAAGTTGATCAATAGCTGCCTCTAAATTATCCGCCATAGATATTTCAAAGTAGGGGATTTGAGCCTTAATCAATTGCTCTAGGGAACTAAGGGTTACCCCTAAACGGGGAACTTCTTGTAAAGCCTCCATAGAATAGATCACCGCTTGATCATTCACAAAGCCATCTAGAAAAATTAAGATGGCATCCTTGTGGGCAATTTTTAGTTGACGCATCACAAGGTCGAAGGTAATCCCAAAACCCAGTTCTCTTTTAATCACATCTACGTTTTCTGCTAAGTTTTTCTTCACCGTGTATTTGCTTTTTTCCACTAATTTCACTCCCTAAAGAAAAACAAGCGCCCTGACCAGAGCGCTTTAGCAGTTTTGGAGACTATCAGCGAATGGTGGTAGGAACAAATAGATCAATAATCCCTATTACAAAGGCAGCCAACAAAGCTCCAATTACCGATACCGCCATGCCTGGCACCACAAACTGAGCAACCCAGATGGTGATAGCCGAGACAATAAACCCCACAACTCCCCTTCCGTAAGGTGAAACACTTTTACCCATAAGGCTTTCAACCACCCAACCCAAGACAGCGATCACTATGGCCGCCATAAGAGCATGGAAGAAGGTTAGAGCCTTAAAGCCTGGGATTATAAATCCCACCAACATTAACACTAGAGCTGACACTATGAAACGTACTACAGCTCCCATCCAATCCACTTTATCACCCCGCTTAAAATTCAGCTGAAGTTAGTGTAACCAAAAACGGCTCAGTTATCCTAAGCCGTTTTCAAGATTAGATATTTTTCCTAATTCTAGCTTTCCACTTCAAAAGCCACTTGCACATTAGCGCGAAAACCGGTGATCTTTCCCTGGTCATCTACATTACCAGTCCAGTTCACAACCTCTACTCCAGTAATCCCCCGCAAAGTCTTAGCGGCCTCCATCACAGCGACTTGGACAGCATCTTCCCAGCTATGATCACTTTGCCCTACCAATTCGATTACTTTTACAACATTAGAGCCCATGGGCCACCTCCTTTTCCCTAGCATACCCTAGGGAGAGGATTTTAGCCAAGGACTTCAGTACAAAGGCGCAGTAAATTGCCCCCCATAATATGTTCGATTTCTCTTGAACAAAACCCCCTATCCTCCAAGGCGGGGATAAGATCTACAGTGTTCGCACACGTTTCTAGGCCAACGGGGACTAGACTAATTCCATCAAAATCAGATCCTAGAGCCACACATTCTATCCCACCCACTTTAGCAAGATAAGCAATATGTTCCACCACATGCTCAATAGTGGCCGCTCCTGAAGAATCTAGAAAATACGGATAAAAATTAACCCCGATTACTCCTCCTTGATCCGCTAAGGCACGAATTTGTTCGTCAGTGAGATTGCGAGGGTGATTACACAAAGCCCGGGCGTTTGAATGGGATGCTAAAATCGGACTTCTGCTTACTTGAAGTACATCCCAAAAACCTGGATCATTTAAGTGTGATACGTCAATTAGCATTTTAAGGGTGTTCATCTCCTCAATGACTGCCTTGCCAAACTTGCTTAAACCTCCGCCTGCATCCCCTTCCCCTTGCCCACTAGCTAGTTGATTCCGGTGGTTCCAGGTTAAGGTTATAAGACGAACGCCCAGGCGGTAGAGCATGCGCAAATTAGCTAGCTTACCCTCTAAAGCTTCTCCGCCCTCAATCGCGAGGAGACAGGCCACTTGACCCCCCTCTTGCACCTGCATAATTTCAGTCCCCGACCCCGCGAAGGCCAAATCAGAACTATACTCGTCGAGCATTTGCCAAAATTGATCGATTAGTTCGAGGGTGTGGTGTAAAGCCATCCCTTGATAAAACTTTGGACTAACAAAAGCGGCAAAAAATTGAGCACCTATTTTACTCTGAAGCAGTAAATCTAGGTGCACATGCCCTTGGGGCTCGTTAAAACCTCGCCCGCTGTCTATAAGACGGGAAAGCGTATCAATATGGGCATCAAAAATAAACATGATTTTACCTCCAAAAAAACGAGGGCTCTCCCTAAGGCGAACCCTCAAAACTTTTACCGCGGTTCTACAATAAGTTTGATCGCTGTTCTTTCTTCATCATCAATGATCACATCAGTAAATGCCGGGATACAGACTAAATCTGTTCCGCTAGGGGCCACAAAACCTCGGGCGATAGCCACTGCTTTAACCGCTTGATTCAAGGCTCCAGCGCCGATGGCTTGAATTTCGGCACGACCTTCTTCGCGAACCTTTCCTGCTAGTGCACCTGCGACTTTGTTGGGTACAGAGTTAGCCGATACTTTTAATACTTCCATGTTAGAGTGACCTCCTTAGTAAAAGCTTGATATCCATTACTTGGTATCATCACTAACATATTAGATACTTTCTAGAAAATTCCTCTTTTTATGTTCATTTTATTAGAATTTTAAGCGAAGAATTTGTTCCGCTGCACCTAAAGAGTCTAAGGTAATCACCACGCCCGTTAGCTGTGCGGGGCCTTTAGCCACTGAAAAGCGTGTAGGTAGTTGGGTTAAAAACTTGTTAATCACAGTGGTAGGTTCCACCCCTAAAATGCCGTCAATTGGCCCACACATCCCCAAGTCGGTAATATAGGCTGTCCCCTGAGGCAAAATTTGTTCGTCAGCGGTGAGAACATGGGTATGAGTGCCAACCACGGCGCTTACCCGTCCGTCGAGATAGCGGGCGAGAGCAATCTTCTCTGAGGTGGCCTCCCCATGAAAGTCAATCACAACATGTTTGACATCATCAGGTAACTCCTCTAAGATTTGATCTGCGGTACGAAAGGGGCAGTCGTAGTCTTGCATAAACACTCGCCCAATTAGGTTAATAACCCCAATTCGTCCCTGCTCTGTCTCGTGAAGGTAGACTGAAGCACCAGGCACCATAGGAGGATAATTAGCTGGGCGAAGAATGCGTGGTTCAATCTGGATATATGTGAGCATCTCCTTTTGATCCCAGATATGGTTCCCACTGGTAAGCACGTGAATACCTAGTGCGAACAATTCCTCTGCTACTTTTTTGGTTAGACCAAAGCCCCCAGCGGCATTCTCCCCATTAGCCACAATTAAAGCAGGATCATACTTTTGCTTAAGCTTGGGCAAATATTGGGCAACAATCTGTCTCCCAGGTCTTCCGAAAATATCTCCTAGCATCAAGATGTTCATGGCTTACCAACCCCTATTAAAGGAACACTAAAAACCAAGACGCGACCATTATCACGAAAGCCGGTTAAGCGTTCCAGGCTACGACTGGGAACAGAGTTAAAAAAGGACTCGATGATTGCATTATGTTCAAACTCGTCATCTTCATTTACCTCTGGTCCATCTTGCACAAGATTATCTCCATAAAAATCACTAATTAGTGCTACGATTAGGTTTAATTCCTCAAGGGAAAGTCTCCCAAGTTCCCGTAATACTTCAATGCTAGTAAGCCTTCCGGTTTCAGTCTTTTTCAAGGAAACAAAACCTACTTTTTCCTGTCGTAGACCATGAAAAAGTGATAAATGAGCTTGAAATGTTTGTACAAATTCCTCGAAATTATCCTGGGCGTCCTGGATCAAAAACACCAAGCGCAATGCCCTTTCTTCTGGTTCGTAGTGTACTGTCCCAATTTGGGGGAAACGAACCAAGAGTGAAATTAGTAAATCGATATGCTTTCCGTCCCGATCCACTGACTACCCCTCCCAATCTTGCAAAATGAAAACCAGGCAGTTGCCTGGTTTTATTTCGCATACTCTACAGCACGGGTTTCCCTAATCACGGTCACTTTAATTTGACCGGGATATTCCAATTCTGCCTCAATGCGTTTTACAATATCCCTACTTAACTGCACCGCGGTTGCATCGTCGATGCGATCGGGTTTAACCATAATCCGCACTTCACGACCGGCCTGAATTGCATAGGATTTCTCTACCCCCTCAAAGGAATTAGAGATTTCCTCTAACTTTTGCAAGCGTTTGATATAGTTTTCCAGGGTTTCCCGCCGTGCACCGGGACGAGCTGCGGAAATAGAATCTGCAGCTGTAACCAGTACCGCTTCCACACTTTGTGGCTCATAGTCACCGTGGTGACAAGCCATTGCATGGATTACATCTTCATTTTCTTTATACTTCCGTAGAAGATCAATTCCTATTTCAATGTGAGTACCCTCAATTTCGTGGTCCACTGCCTTACCAATGTCATGGAGTAAACCGGCCCTTCTAGCCAATCTAGCGTCCACACCTAGCTCAGCTGCCATGATCCCAGCCAAATGTGCCACCTCAATTGAGTGTCTTAAGACATTTTGACCATAGCTAGTTCGAAAACGTAATCTACCTAATAACTTAATTAACTCAGGATGTAAGCCATGAACATCTGTTTCTAATGTGGCCTGTTCACCTGCATCCCTAATAACCGCATCAACTTCTTTTTTAGCTTTTTCAACCATCTCTTCAATCCGAGCTGGGTGAATCCGCCCATCCGCAATCAAGCGTTCTAGGGCAATCCTAGCCACTTCGCGGCGTACTGGGTCAAATCCTGACAAGATCACCGCCTCTGGCGTGTCATCGATAATTAAGTCTATACCTGTTAAGGTCTCTAATGCTCGAATGTTTCTACCTTCTCGTCCAATGATCCTACCTTTCATGTCATCATTAGGTAAGGACACTACCGAAACGGTAGATTCGGCAACGTGGTCCGCCGCCGTTCTTTGAATTGCGAGCGAAATGATATCACAGGCTCTTTTTTCTGCTTCGTCCCGTGCTTGAGCTTCCAGTTCACGGATCATAATTGCCGTCTCATGCTTGATTTCGTCTCCCACAGTCTTGAGAATAAGCTCACGAGCCTCATCAGTAGTCAATTGAGAAATACGCTCTAATTCACCCCGTTGCTGCTCTAATACTTCGCTTATTTCCGCTTGCCGTTGTTCAACTTCTCGGTTCTTCCTTTGCAGGGTTTCTTCTTTTCGCTCTAAAGCTTCGCTGCGCCGGTCCAAAGCTTCTTCTTTTTGGGTGACACGCCGTTCGAATTGGTGCAATTCACTGCGTCTTTCCCTAGCCTCCCGTTCCATTTCGGAGCGAGATTTGTGGATTTCTTCCTTAGCTTCCACTAAGGCTTCGCGTTTCTTCGCTTCAGCCTCCCGTTCTGCATCTTGGACGATACGAGCCGCTTCTTCTTCTGCGGAGCGAATGGTTGCTTCTGCAAAGGATTTCCGGACGAAATATCCTGCAAGCAATCCTACGATGGCAACTCCTCCGTATTTAACCAAAGTAATAAAAAGATCGATACTATTCACCTCCTCCTTTCTTTTCCATCCTAGAAAAGAAAGCCGAGCCGAAACTCAGCTTTTTTCTCCTTTGAAGATCATTTTCAGTGTTTCTTTTGTGCAATTCGTTTTCGAATAACCAAGGTTGCCTCAGGTATGACAACCCCTATTAATTGTATTCGTTTTCAGGATCTCTGTCAAGCAATTCACCCACTACCGATCTGGCAGTGGTGACCGGAAATCCCCGACGTTGCAACAAGCCATAAAGGCGCCGAACACGAGCTAGGGCATCTACTCTTTCTAGAGATCCCAAGCGTTGCTTAGCCACTGTTAAGGCCAGCTCATACTCGATTTCAGGGGGATTAATCACTTGATCTACAATCTGATCACTAATCCCTTTTTTGCCAAGTTCGAGACGAAGTAAATAATTACCCGTTGGTCGATTGCGGTTGCGATTTTCCACATGATTTTTGGCATAGCGCCAATCATCTAAATAGCCAATCTCCTCAAGGTAAGCAATGGTTTCCGCCACCTCGTCCTTGGTGTAATTACGTTCTAAACGTTCCCTAATTTCTTGTACACTACGGTCTCTGGTCGTCAATAAACGGAGAGCCGCGGATTTAGCACTACTCTGTTTCGGTTCCAACTTGTTCTTCTGCTCCCTCAGATTTGATCAATCCTTTAGCGACCCGCACCTTATGTTCTAACTCTTCAGTGATGTCTGGATTTTGACGGAGAAATTCTTTGGCATTTTCCCGTCCTTGACCTAGGCGAAGGTCTCCATAAGAATACCATGCCCCGCTCTTATTCACAATCTCTAAATCTGCGGCTATATCTAAAACATCACCTTCTCGGGAAATGCCTTCGCCGTACATAATATCAAATTCTGCTTCTTTAAAGGGAGGAGCAACCTTATTCTTTAAAACCCTGACTCTTGTGCGGTTACCGACCATTTCAGTACCTTGTTTGAGGGTTTCAATGCGCCTTACATCTAGGCGGACCGAAGCATAAAACTTTAGGGCTCGTCCACCTGGCGTAACCTCTGGATTACCAAACATAATCCCTACTTTTTCTCTAAGTTGATTGGTGAAAATCACGGTACAATTGGACTTACTAATGGCACCAGTCAGCTTACGCAAGGCTTGGGACATAAGGCGGGCTTGTAAACCCACATGGGAATCACCCATTTCACCCTCAATCTCAGCCCGCGGCACTAAAGCAGCAACTGAGTCTACTACCACCACGTCAACTGCACCACTGCGAACTAAGTGTTCAGCAATTTCTAAAGCCTGTTCCCCATGATCTGGTTGGGAAATGAGGAGATTATCAATATCCACACCCAATTTCCTGGCATAGACCGGATCCAAAGCGTGTTCTGCGTCAATCATGGCCGCAATCCCCCCCATTTGCTGGGCTTGGGCCATAATATGCAAAGCTAAAGTTGTCTTACCAGAAGATTCGGGACCATAAATCTCAATGATCCGACCACGGGGAATTCCCCCCACACCTAAAGCAACGTCTAAAGCGAGTGAACCGGTGGGAATAGCTGCAATATTCAACTTCGCACCCGTTTCGCCTAGTTTCATAATCGAACCTTTTCCATATTGCTTTTCAATTTGTAAAACTGCTCTATCTAGCGCTTTTTGCTTATCATCGCTCATTCAATCAATCTCTCCTTTCGCCTTAAAACAAGTGTTCGCCCAATTGCCATAGAAAAGGGAGAAACTTGCTGAAAAAGACCCTCTTGGGTCTAGTTTCGCCCTCAGCGTTTCCCCCCGGAAAGCAGATTCACCAACCTAAGGTTGGACTCAGCGTATCTTTTCTACATCTTCTGCAAGATTCCTGCTGGGTTCGACAAATGTTCTTTGTAGAGAAAAACTCTGCCCTAAACCTGTCACATGAACTCCGTCTACTGCCTGCAAAATCAGTCGACCATGATCATCCCGAACAAAATATAATAAAGAAAGGCTATAGGGTAGGGGCTCTTTATTCTGGAAGCCCCTGATTCCCGCGGCCCCTGTTGTACCCGCATTATTATAGATTGTACCATCAACTTGTTGAAGCTCTAAGACATGAGTATGTCCATACAACACAATAGGAAATAGGCCCGGCTCGATGGCTTTCGCTACCCGATGATTATGGATCATAAAAATGTCCGGACGATCCTCTACACTTAGCCAAAAACTGTTAATGCTTTCAGCCTGTGTAGTTAAATCCCCTACTGGAGCCGAGCTAGGTAAGGGGTCGAGGGCTACCAAATCGCCCACTCCGGCTATTCTTAAGCCAAACAAGTTTATTTCAGAGTGATCCACAATAGTAACATTATGAATCGCTCCAAGGCGGGTTAGCACTTCTGGTGATTCATGGTTACCAGAGACAAAAACATACGGTA
>JAAZLB010000113.1 GCA_012799535.1 Bacillota bacterium
GTGTGATCGTGTTTGTCGGTCATCTTTATTCCTCCCTTTGAATTCTAGCTTTTACGCCTTACGATCTAAATATGCTTGCAAAATAACAGTAGCGGCTACCTTGTCAATAACTTTACGCCGTTTTGCTCGGCTTACATCTCCTTCGAGTAAGATTCGCTCAGCGGCCACAGTTGAAAACCGCTCATCACAGTATTCTACCGGAAGAGTCAATTCCCTTTCCAATTCGTTGCCAAAATTATATATTTTATCTGTTTCAGGACCATAACTCCCATCTGTGCGCCTAGGCAAGCCCACAACAAACTTTTCTGCCTGAAACTCTTGCACAATTTCCTTAAGGGCCTCGAAATCTTTGGCCAACGAAGTCCGTCTAATCACAGTCACCCCTTGGGCTGTCCAGCCCATAGGATCACTTACTGCAACTCCAATCGTCTTTTCACCCACATCTAAACCTAGTATTCTCATGCTTTGGCCCCTTTAAATTACTTTTATGGCAAACTCCGGGCAACTCGCCCCACAATAGCCGCAAAAAACACATTGGTTAGGAAAAGCTACCACTGCACGACCATCACGAATATCTAGTGCCCCGTTGGGACAAGCACTAACACAAGAGGCACAACCAATACACCAATCATCTACATGAAGCCTTCTTGTTGTTTGATCTGGATTGGGTAGATCACGCTGACCAGTGAAGTAAGCCACATTATGCTCTACCTCAGCAATGCTTTTCATACCCACTGCAATTGAATGCATATCTGGCATGTCCAGAAGATAATCTAAGGCCAAAGACCACCTGGTGAGTAAATGACCGCCACCAAGGGGTTTCATGGCATAAATGCCCTTCCCCTTACTTGCAGCTCCTTGAATAGCGTTCAACATCTCTTCCCTAGTTCCACCCTGAATACCAATTCCAGTAATATTAATCAAAGGGGAAATCACATCAATTTCTGGGATTTCGGAAGCTGCCTCTACTCCCCCTACATGGTGGGTGGAGATACCCACTGCTCGAACAATTCCAGCTTTCTTTGCTTCCCACAAAACCTCTAAGGCGGGCCAATGCCCCCTTAAGGTATGGCTGGATTCTTGTTCATGCAACAAAAAGATGGGGATTACATCTAGCCCAAGTTCCCTTTGGGCCTTTTCTAAACTTTGCAACATCCCTTCCCGAGTGTAAGCGTACGACTTAGTTGCTATCACTACGGGGTATGTAGTTTGCAGATCCTGCAAAGCGACACGAATATGCCCATAGGTGCCATAGAGTTCAGCCGTATCAATGAAATTAACGCCTAGCTCTAAAGCTCTGCGTAAGATGGCTCCCCCTTCTGCTTCGCTCAGTCCCCTTTGTAAGGGTCCAATAGTCAGGGCCCCAAAACACAGCTTAGACACGATTAAACCTGTCTGACCTAATTCAACGTATTCCACACTAATCCCCTCGAACTAGAGGCGTTTGAACAAAATTCCTAAAGTGTCAGGTCCACAATGATTAGAAACGGTGCAACCAGCATTAGTTTCAATGATTTCATTAAAGGAAGCGAATTCTTTGATTGTCTTCCTCACCATTTCCACCACTTCTGGCTGACAAGCGGGATGAGTAATAAACACCCTACTATAATCAATATCTTCCCGATCTTTGAGACGTTCCTGCACATAGGTGCGCAGAGCCTTTTCAAAACTGCCTCGATATTTCCGCCCTACAATCATAGCACCATCCCGAACCTCAATACAAGGCTTTAGACGTAAAACCTTAGCACTTTGGGCAGTAATGGCGGAGCATCTGCCCCCCTTTGCCATATAATCGAGACGATTAATGACAAAACTAGCCTCCACTTTAGGCACCAAGGCATCGAGGCGCTTTTTTATTTCCCCTGGCTCCACACCCTCCCTAGCCAACAAGGCAGCGTCATAAACAATGTGTCCCATGCCACTGGATAAATTCTGCGAATCTACCACATAAACATTGGGAAAGTCCCTGGCAGCTAATAAGGCGTTAGAATAACATGATGAAAAACCTGAGCCAAGACAAATCTGAATTATCGCTTCATGCTGTCTACTTAGTTCTTGGAAATGTTGTTGATACTCATAGACATTTACCGCTCCTGTTTGGCAAGTTTTCCCTTCCTCATCTACAAAACGGAAAACATCGACGGGGTGGATATCCACCCCGTCCTTAAAAACCTGGTCTTCCACCACGATACTCAAAGGGGTAATAGCAATATCAAATTTTTTAATTAACTCCGGCGAAAGATCGCAGGTACTATCGGCACTAACTTTGATCATACGCTAACTTTCTCCTTTACTTGCCCTTGTCGACTAGCCTTCCAAAGATCATCAGCTACTGGTTGCCATCCCCGGGCAGCTTGACTACACTTGCCACAAAGATCATGAACATCTTCAGGATTTTGTAAATCCGTACTATAGGCACCGGCTCGATCCACCATTTCTGCTAACCTATTCTCGTTATCCAAAAGTGGACAAGGACGAAGATGGTTATCATTAAACGGTTGTCCCTTGTGATATTCCATAAATAGCGGTGATTTGAGGGCGTCCAACAAGGAGGTATCCTTAATGTTGCAGTTGGAGTAATGGATAAAAGCACAGGGCTCCACATCGCCGTTGGCATTAATGTGTAGGTAACGTCTTCCACCTGCTACACAGCCTTCAACATACTCCCCATCATTCCAGAAGTCCATAATAAACATGGGCTTAGTGGCACGTAAACCCCGAATCTGTCTATACATGTACTCCCGTTGTTCTGGGCTAACAAGTAGCTCTGGTACCGCATCCACCCCAACAGGCATATAGGTGAACAACCAAGCAAACTTGGCTCCCTTGTCTATCATATCATCAAAGTAGGTTTCACTGCCAATGATTTCTGTGTTTTGACTAGTGTAGCAGCAAGAAATTCCGAAAAGAAGCTTACGGGCTTTGAGAATTTTCATAGCTTTCACTACCGCGTCGTAGGTACCTTCTCCCCTCCGTGCATCTGTCTCTTCAGCAAAACCTTCAACACTAATTGCTGGCACAAAATTCTTTACCCTGAGCATTTCATCTGCAAAGGCTTCATCGATTAAGGTGCCATTAGTAAACGACAAGAAGGCACAATCTTGATGTTTTTCACAAAGGCGGATAATGTCATGCTTGCGAACTAAAGGTTCTCCTCCAGAGAAGACATAAAAATAGACACCTATTTCTTTCCCCTGTGTAACGATGCTATCCAGTTCAGCAAAGGTTAAATTTAACCGGTTACCGTATTCCGCTGCCCAGCAACCGATGCACTTAAGGTTACAAGCGGAAGTGGGATCTAAGAGGATTGCCCATGGTACATTACACTCATGTTTAGAACGTACCTTATCTTGCCGTTTCCGACCTAAGAAGGAAGCGTTGATTAAGAAGTTCTCAAAAAGCAGTTTTCGTTGCCCATTATCAATGTCGGAATAAAGTGATTCCACATATTGGTACCAGTTGCTCCCTTCATCTTGTAGGGCATCCCGGACCACCTTAGCTTGATAAGCAACATACTTTTCCTTAGGATCAAGTCGAATCATCCAATTAGTGATTTTAGGAATGTTTTCATGAGGATTAGAATCCAGATAATTAAGAACCCGCCGTAGACCTGCAACCTGCACCCTGTTAACTATACCATTTTTAGTCATCTTCAAATGACCTCCCTATCCTATCCTTTGACCCCATTTTACTGGAAAGAACGGAAGGTTTCCTTAGACAAAGGTCGACTAATGTCGTAATTTTTGACATTTTCTCGTTTTGTCTATATCTACTACGCTGAAAACAGGATATATTTAACTTATCAAAAGGAGGTTAGCCAGTGGATAGATCCCGTATGCTCACTTATACCATGATTGATACGGCCATAACCAAGGGCCTACGTGATATTCAAGATAATCTCTACCGGGGCCTACGTAACCTTGTAGATCTCGGTTCCTATTTTGCTCAAGACCAAGAACAAAGGGGCTTTTTTCGAAAAATGCACTCCCGCTTGGTGGACTCTCGCAGTTCATATTTTAGCATGGCTAGGCATGTGCTTAACACTACAGACCACCGCATTTTGAAAAGGGTGGGCATTAACCTCGGGTATAATGGGTGGATTCATGGCTCGAAAATCCTTCGACAAAACGCCGCCCTCACCGGATACGCCCTTCCCCCTAGTTTATTCTTTGACTTCCAAAGAGGTATGCTGCCCCTCCCCATCTTAGAAGAGATACTTACAACAGGGGAAGAACAGGGTATTTACTCCAGTCTCTTTTGGGTAGAAGGAAGAACCATAGAAGTGGAAGATTTGGTGCAAACCCTAGAAAAATTCACTGATCATGCGTGTTTCCTCTTTTGCCCTCCCTACTTAATTAGCGATGAGCTGGCAAAGGCGGTCCGCAAGGCACAAAATATTGCTGTAGTTTTACCCTACACTTCTGCAACCTACAAGGAATGCCAAAAGGCAGCACAAATCCTCGTGGAGAACAAATGCCTCTTTGGCACGAGCATTAGTTATAGTAGCAATTCCCTCTCCTATATCCTAGATCCTAGTTTGCAAACGCAACTAAGGATCCTCCAAGGTTCCTTTGCCTGCTTTGCGCTGGAAGGGGACCTTGGCCCCCTCTCTGAAGCAAATTTGAAAGAGTTCTTGGGTCAATCCCGCAGTTCTAGAGGATCCTCCATCTTTTTGATGGATCTAAGATTGGATCTAGAAGAGCGTGCAGAAAATATTGATCCTGGATCAAAATACTTCGTCATTGATCATCAAGGGAATGTTCGCAAGGCTTGGGAGGATACAACGCTTCTAGGTGTGAATATAAAAAGCCATAGCTTGCCAAGAATTGCCCAAGCTATGGCTATCCAGCCTCACTAGTCTCACGAGTCACGGCTGTTTTCATTAGCTCCACAAACTGTTCAGGTGGTATTTCCGCACCAGACAGTAGCCATTTCCTAATGGAGAGTAAAATAGCATCTGCAAAAAAGGTGGCAAAAAACTCACAATCCACATCATCAGAAAACA
This sequence comes from Bacillota bacterium, assembly GCA_012799535.1. GTDB lineage: Bacteria > Bacillota > Limnochordia > Darwinibacteriales > Darwinibacteriaceae > UBA4996. The sequence continues at coordinate 5,006 of JAAZLB010000113.1, forward strand.
CATCCCTAGCCTGAACCAGGATAATGGGATAAATAACTTCATGGAAATACTCAGAAAAGGAGTTTTGCCCCTCCACCGCCAAAGCGTTTTGGTAAAAACGGCGATTGTCGTAAAAGAACTGACAAGTACGATGAAGTAGTTCCCAACCAGATTCGTGGAGGGAGCCTTGGATTTCCGAAACAAACTCGGTATAATAAATCCAATTCACCAAATCGTACTTGTCCTTAAAATGGTAATAAAAACTCTGCCGTGTCATTTGACAACGACCAACAATATCACTTATTGTGATTTTTTCCATGGGAACATCGGCCATGAGTTCTTTCATGGCCGATGCTAAGGCTTGTTTAGTAATATGAGTTTCTGCCATAATACCCAACCTTTGATGACTATTTGCTCAAATATTCCCTCACGAGTTCTTCTAAGATAACGTCGCGCTCAATTTGAGTAATCAAAGTCCGAGCGTTTTTATGACTGGTAATAAACGTAGGATCTCCCGACACTAGATAACCAACAATTTGCCCAAAGGGGTTGTAACCCTTTTCCTGCAATGCTTCATACACATCCTGCAAAATCGTCCTCACTTGAGAAGGTTCATCTTCTAATGCCTTGTAACGAAACAATGCTGTCTTATCATGAGCATCATTCATGGTATCCCTCCTTGCAGACCACAAGCAGTCCTACCTTATACCTATTCTCTAATTGTTAGTTGATTCCCTCTAGTTGTTTACGAAAGATCTCTTTGCCCTTCGCTAGAGCCTCGGGCAATTGATCAGGTAAGCGTCCTCCTGCCTGAGCCATATCCGGTCTTCCTCCACCACCACCACCGCATATTTGAGCAGCAGTTTTTACTACTTGTCCTGCATGAAGGCCCCCTTGGGTCAAAGACTTAGAAACCATGCTCAACAAGAACACCTTATCCCCATGTTTTGCACCGAGTAAAATAGCTACTGGATCAAGGCGATCCCGTAAGCGATCACCTAAAA
>JAAZLB010000114.1 GCA_012799535.1 Bacillota bacterium
ATGTTGCTATTATTGTGCATAGTAGTATTTTTGGGCACCATGTTTCCACTCTACTCCAGTATTTTTCTTGGTCGAGAAGTAGTTCTTGATGCAGAGTTTTATAATCAGCTTACTGTACCTCTCTTTTTAGTTCTTTTACTCTTAATGGGGTTGGCACCGGTTTTCGATTGGCATGCTACGGATATTTCAAAGTTCTGGAAGAGAATCTGGTTTCCTATTTTGGTTTCTCTAGGGGTTGCCTGGTTTACTTTTCTGCCCCTCGGTAGGGGAGTTTTGACTAGTCTTGCTTTCGCCATTGCTGCCTTTGGAGCAATTACTCACATCCAGGATTTAATAAGCCATTGCCATAAGCGAAAACTAGGGGCTTATTTGGTACATTTAGGTGTCATTGTGATGCTGGTGGGTGTTACTGGTTCCTCAGTTTTTGTGGACGATCTTTTTCTTGCGGTGCAGCCTGGAGATAAGGTGCATGTGGGAGATTACGTCTTAGAATATCCGGGGCTAAAGACCCGTTATGGTTCTGATCGGTATACAGTGGGCACCACCTTAACTATTTTGAGGAGCAACAAAGAGATTGGAGTAATTACTTCAGAGAAGACCTTCTGGGAAAATAGACGACAACCTTCAACCCGGGTGGGGATTTTTAGTACTTTTAAGGAAGATCTCTATCTGAACTTGGCCGGGTGGGAGAATCAAGTTGCACAGTTGCATGTGCAGAGATTCGCATTAGTGAGCTGGATCTGGGTTGGTTCTATCTTGATTTATTTGGGGATCTTGGTAATTTTGATACCTAGTAAAATTCTTTCTGTAAAGAGTGGTAGGTGAAGTTTTGGCTACACTTGATCTTTTGGAAGTTAATCAGCTCAGCAAGCAAATTGGAGCCAAGCGGATCCTTAAAGATGTATCTTTTAGGGCCAGTACAGGCGATTTGTTGGCCCTAACTGGACCAAATGGGGCTGGAAAGACCACCTTATTGCGCGTACTCGCTGGCCTAACCCCAAAAAGTGCAGGGGTGATTCTCTGGAATGGGTCCAGTCATAATCTTAGCCATGGTCTAATTGGTTATGTCTCTCATAAGCCCATGCTTTATGAGAGTTTGTCAGTACAGGAGAATCTAGTTTTTTTCGGCCAAATATATGGAAGAGTGTTACCGGATCGAGTGGAAGAATTATTGAGCATGGTAGGGTTGTGGCTTCACCGTTATGAGCCGGTGGGAGTTTTATCCCGGGGCATGCAACAGCGCTTAGCTTTAGCCCGGACATTAATATTGGATCCTAAGCTCATCTTGTACGACGAACCTTTTACCGGTTTAGATCAAGACGGACAAGAGCTGTTGCAATCAATTTTGGAGGAACAACGGAACCGCTCCATCCAAATTCTAATCACCCATGAACTTAAACTGCTAGAAGGACTCCCCTATGAGCAGATTAGATTGCAAGACGGTCAGTTAGTGCAGGGGGGGCTTAAGCATGCCTAATTATTGGCGTAAAGTGTTCTTGGTTTACCGCAAGGATTTGCGTGATGAGTTTCGCACTTTTGATAACCTATTGGCCACCTTGGTCTTTGGAGCTATGTTGGTCTTTATCTTTAGCTTTGCCTTTCAATTAGCTGATGTAGAGACTCAACAAGCGTTTCCTGCAGTACTATGGGTTAGTATTTTCTTTTCTAGTATGTTGGCCATTCAGCGCTCCTTTGCCAAGGAAAAGGATAATGGTGCTTTGGATGCTTTGTTATTGGCTACAGGGGATCGGGGCATCATCTTTTTGGCGAAATTCTTCTGCAATCTTACTGTCTTGGTTGTTTTTGAAATAGTGGTGGTCCCCTTATTGTGGATATTTATTGGTGTAAACACCTTAGGGAGCTTTGATATTCTCTTGTTTATGGTTTCGTTACTCTTGGGAAGCTGGGGGTTGGCGGCCATTGGTACTATGCTCAATGGGATAACCATCCAGATTCCCAGTGCTCGCTTGCTGTTTCCCATTCTGATGTTCCCCCTTCTTGTCCCCTTGTTGATTGGGGTTATCTTATGTTCTCATGCAGCTTTAATAGGGAGCAGGGCCTCTGTGCTAGGTTGGATGTATTTATTGCTTGCTTTTGATCTACTATTTACGCTGGCTCCCTTAATCTTGTTTGATTATGTGTTGGAGGGTTAGTATATGAGACAGGTAAGAACAAGCTTACTTCTGTGGGTATTAGTGGTGCTTTTGCCCTTAAACATCTACATTATTTTCAATTATGCGCCGGTGGAGAAAACCATGGGTGTGGTTCAAAAGGTATTCTATTTTCATGTGGCTTCGGCTTGGATTGGGCTCTTGGCCTTCGTGGTAGTATTCTTATCGAGTATTTTATACTTGTGGAATAGGGAAGAGCGGGTGAATCGCCTTGCCTTTGCTTCTGCAGAAATTGGCACCATTTTTATTTCCGGTACTCTTCTCACCGGTCCGTTGTGGGCTTACCCCATTTGGAACACTTGGTGGACTTGGGATCCTCGTTTAACCACAACTTTAGTGCTTTGGTTCATGTATGTGGCCTATATTGCCTTACAAGGTGGGGGAGCTACAGAGACTAGAAAGCGTTTGGCAGCAGTTTATGGGATTATTTCCTTTATCAATGTTCCTTTAGTCTTTTTTTCAGCCCGCTGGTGGCGATCGATTCATCCGATTGTTGTTTCTGGAGAGGGGATTGGGTTGGATCCAAAGATGCGCCTGGCCATGTTTGCTAGCCTAGGTACCTTTTCATTATTATACGCGTATTTGCTGAGTCTGCGTGTGAAGACTCTTGAGCTCCAGGAGAGGATTAAAGTATTACGGGCAGAAGTGGATAGTTAAAGGCGGATAATTCTGGTAGAAAAGAGGGGTTGTATTGGTTTTTTTTACTTTAGGTTATATGATCATCTGGTTACTAATCTTAGGTTATACCTTCTTTATCCATAAGCAGCAATGGAAACTAGAAAGGGAATTAGCGGTTTTGGAGGAGTTATTGGATGAAGGGAAGCAGACGGTACAATATTAAGAATGATTCCGAATACTTCGTTAGAAAGGCGTAAAACTCCCGCTATATTTCTTAGTAATGGCGAAAGTGGGCACAAAGACGTTGACATGAATCAAAG
>JAAZLB010000115.1 GCA_012799535.1 Bacillota bacterium
CCAACATATTTAGGTTTAAAAGGCGTTTTAGATTAAACCGAGGACCTGAGCGAAAGTGAGAAACCCCATAACTCCAATAGAAAAGACCGGCGCCTAACTCAAATAAAAAAGCGTAAACCAAGTATTGTGACCCATACAAAGCTGAAATGATGGGTACAGGAAGAAAAATATTATTCCCATTGGTGCAAAGAATTTGATAGGTCCCAAAAGTCGTTCTACCGAGACCTAGGCGCTTACCACTAAAATGGGCGGTAAAGGCCAAAAAAACAGAAGTGCCCAACCCAACTAGGGGGAAAATCCAACCCCGTTGTAAGGCGATGGCATCGATATTTTTATAAACAGAAATAAAAAGCATAGCGGGAAAGGTCACCCTGACCACTAACCTGCTTAACCTCCGAGTAAACTCTAAATCCAATAATCCTCGTAAATAAAGAACTACCCCAAGTGCGATTAGGATAATTAGCATAATAAAAGGTTCAAAAATCTGTAGCAACACAGGTCCCTCCCCTAACGTAAATATAGGTTCCCCTCTTGCCTACCTTTTCCTGCCGCCTACTAAAAGCCCTTTGAGGAATGCTCTTTTTGGGGAATCCTTTTTTCACTATGAAAGATAATTACTAATAACATGGAAGCACTCACCTTTGCAGGTATTTGCCCTTGGAAACTAGAATTCTAAGATCACTTATGAAAACAAAGGAGCGATCTCATGTCTAAGTATGAACGGCTAATTATTTATCCGCTACTATTTATAGCCATTTTTTGCGCTTTAACCGGGGTAAACGTAGTCAACGCAACCCAACAGTTTTTGGATAAAATTGTCACCAAGGAGATTGTAGTGGTCAACGATGAGGGCAATACAGTTGCGTCGCTCAAATACGATGAAAAAAAGGAAAGTGTCAGTTTAGAGCTTTACAACAATGAAGGCGTACGTTCAGTATCCATTTTGGGCTACGACGATGGTGGTGCGATTGGCATCTTTAACCACGATGGTAACCTCACAGTAGCTATGCAAAACGATAATCAAGCTGGTGGCCTCTTCTTATATAACGGTACCAGCAAAGAAACGAAGTTAGTAGGACTGCGTTCGGGTCTCTATGGAGGAGTTTTGGAGATCAACAACTCCCGGGGCTTACCTACAGGAATTATAGGTAACAATGCCCAAAATAATGGTTATCTCGGGCTTTTCAAAGGCGAACTTTTAGGATTTTTAACTCCCCAGATCATGCTGAATGTGGGTCCAGCGGGAGCAACCATCGAAACTGCCAAATAAAAGAAAACAATTTACCTTAAAGAAAGGATGAATTTGTGCTATGAAGCGCTTAATGTCTGTGATCATGGTACTCACTCTCCTGTTACCCTTCCAAGTCCTCGCAGACAACTCAAAATTCGAAGTTACCGAACCAATTACCATCGAATGGTGGCATGCGCACGAGGATCAATACGCTCCATATATCGATTATGTGTTAGAGAAGTTCCATGCGCAAAATCCCTTGATTACGGTAGTCCCAGTCTACATGGGAAGTTATGGAGATTTAAACACCCAACTGATTGCGGCTATTGCCTCCGGCGATGTCCCGGCCATTTCCAACGCTCAGTCACCTTATGTGGCGGGCTACGGTGCCGCCGGGGTCACAGAAGTTTTAGATCCTTATATCCAAGCCTATAATTTCGATGTTGCAGATTTTGGAGAAGGTTTAGTAGCAACTACAAGCTACGAAGGGCAACAAATTGCGCTCCCATTTTTAATCTCTACTCAAACAATGTTTTATAACAAAACTGCGGCAGAAGCGGAAGGTATTGAAATGCCCGTGGTATTTGATGATTTGGAGGCTTTCCTAGAAAAAGCAACCATTTTCAACCCCGATGGCACTACAGCTCGCTATGGGACTGTCTTTGGTGGTTTTAACTATTGGTATTACGAGACGCTGTTTATTAATAACGGGGTTTATCTTGTCCTTGAAGATGGATTAACTAGTGATATTAACAGTGAAACATCAATCTATCTCACTTCCAAAATGAAAGAATGGATTGACAAGGGCTATGCCTATTATTCCTACGGAACTGGAGCATCTAATAATATGCGCCAAGACTTTTGGGATCAAAAAGCTTTTAGTGTTTTCCACACTAGTTCTTTATACGACACTTATGTAGAGAATGTAGGTCATAAATTCGAAGTCGGTATGGCTTGGTATCCAGGTGGCAACGATGGTGAGACCTTTAAAAGTGAAGTGGGCGGGGTGACCCTTATCATCCCAGAAGCGGCATCCCAAAAGCAAAAAAATGCTGCCTGGCAATTTATGATGTTCATGACTAGCCCAGAAATAAATCTTTATTGGGCGGATCAAACTGGTTATTTACCAATACGGCAGAGTATTGTTGGTACCCCCGCTTACAAGGAGTACCTAGAACGTAAACCCGCCATGGAGGATATTATTGCTATGTCCAGCTGGATCAACCCCCGTAATCCTCATCCTGCCTTTGAGGCCTGCGGTACCGCTTGGCGCCACGCATTAGCTAGAATTTTCAACCAAGGGGCCCCAGTAAAAGAAACCCTTGATGCTCTTAAGCAAGAGATTGAAGATATCTTAGAAGACTATTGATTTGAGAACAACAACAAAAAGAACGGTACTTCCCCGCGGAAAGTACCGTTCTTTTCACCTTATGGTTAATGCCCAACTACAAGAGCCTGCCCCTTCTCAGTAAGAACCATGGTCTTAATAGGGGTAGTGTGGCACATGCTCGCATAAGGGCATTTTCCACAGGGCAATTCACAGCTTTGTGTCCCCCCATCCTCCTTAAGATAACCAAGGCGGACCAATTGATTTAAACCATCCTCAACCAACTCCACAGGTTGATTGAGTTTTTTTGCAAGGCTCGATTTAGAAAGGTAATCTGCATTAGCAACTTCCACGAGCAAATCTTTGAGCACACCCTCGCCTCCATCCTTTAGGCAAAACCTAGGACCGTTCCAACTTGAAACACCAAGACCGCCATGAGCCAGCCAATAAAAAAGGTATAAACCGCAGCGAAAATCGCCCACTTCCAGGAGTTAGTCTCTTTTTTAATAGTGGAAATTGTAGCTACACAAGGAGTGTACAACAAAGTCATCACCATAAAAGCAGCCGCGGACAGGGGAGTAAAAGCCCCTCTAATGGCATTAATTAATTCGACTCCTTCATCAACACCAGCATAGACCATGCCTAAAGTGGCAACAACTGCCTCCTTGGCCGCGATACCAGAGAATAGACCAACCGCCGCTTGCCAAGTACCAAATCCTGCTGGTCTAAAAATAGGGGCAAAGAAAATACCAATTCTACCTAAAATGCTTTCTGGACCATAGGCCTCAACCCCCACAGGTAAGACCGCTAGGATCCACAAGATACTAACTACCATGAAGATCGTGGTACCAGCCCGAGTTAAGAAACCCGACACATTATCCCACATATTACGGAGTACATTTCTAAAGGTAGGACGTCGGTAGGGGGGTAGTTCCATAATGAAATGGGTGGTTTCACCCTTAAACAAAGTTTCACTAAAGACCTTAGCCATCAGTAAAGCGATGAGAATCCCCAAGGAATA
>JAAZLB010000116.1 GCA_012799535.1 Bacillota bacterium
GAGAGCCCATATGATTATTAATCCCCTTCACCTGAGGTAAGGATGCTAAGTTATTCCTCAGAATCTCCACCTTTTTTTCAGGATCCATTTCTACTAAAATCCCCCCTGGACCTAAATCCAAACTAGAATTTAAGGCTTCCAAAGGTTGATGTAAAATCACCTCGTGGCCCCGATTATGGGCCCTATCACTTACTTCCCAAGAAATGGGCAAATGGGGCAACACGGCCACAGTTAAGGGGAAGGGAAAGGCTAACAAGGGATCAACTGCCCTATTCACATAACCCCAATCATCAATAATAATGGCTAAAACCGGGGCTTCTATTGTTCCACGGAGATAGTCTTGAGGGTCAAACAGTTCTCCTAAAACTGGTACAAAACCCATTTTCTGCACTTGATAATCATAGGGGGTGAGGATCTGCAAATTCCACACATGGGCCAAAACCCGCCCTTCCCAACGAGGTAGATCACTCCAAAAACCTAGGCTGTAACCTGAGCCCTGGGCCTCAATTTGGAGAGACCATCCTTCATCTAAAAAGTAGGTAACTAGCTCCCAAAGTCCAGGTGAAAGATCCTCCCCATAGGAAGCAGGGACTAAGTACCAAGTCTCTTCTCCCTGTAACCAAGTAGTTGGCTGGTGGGGGCTTGTTCCCTTTTGAACCTCTGTAGTTTTCTCCTGACGGAGGACATAAAAACCTTGTTCTTCCCAGAAATGCACAAAATCCTCCAAATCTGGTGTACCTGGAATAACAACTAGTTCAGAACGGCGTTGTAATTCTAATTCTTCGGCCAACTCTGGTCCTAAGACAAAGCCAAAAATGGCAAACCCTAAAGAGCTCAAGGCTAAAAGTGCCAAAAGCACGAGTAATAAAGACCTTCCCTTATCCAGTACAGGTTGACCGTTCATGCTACTTCCCCTTTGCCCTCCATTGTTTAAACTTCCGTTGGAGAAACCCCTCCTTGATTTGCATATAAAAACCTTGTTTTAAATGGGGCGTAGGGATAATCCCCAAGGGGGGAACCTTCCCCTTGTATTCTATCACCCGTTCGGTAGGTGTGTGAAATTGATTCTCCACTACGAAAACTGGGTCAATCAACCAAGGTGAAATCTGGTCCACCAAAGTTGGCAAGTCTGGAATTTCTACCCCGTTGATACTTTTAATCACATCCCCTATCTCTAACCCCATAGCTTCCGCAGGTGAGTTAGGATAGACGGTTAACACCATTACCCCTTCTTCCGAATGGAAAACTGGCTCCCGCCGTTCTTCTCTTTTTCTACTCCAGACAATTAATAATTCGTGTCCTAAGGGGGCAAAGATGACGGGCAGAATTAAAAACGCCGGGTAACTATTGGCCAAAAGGGACAGTCCTAATAGGATTAAACTATATCCAAAGAGTAAAATGGCACTACGCCGTGCTTTAGTTTTGGGCAATTCAGAACGGACAAAATCACTATAACCAAGAGCTACCACCAAGGGAAAAAGCACATGAATTAAAGTGTGGTCAGGCGGAACTTCCACTCCAGTTTGGAAAATGGGCCACCAATCAGGCATGGCAATGGAAGACCAGTCCATAGAAGAAGTTAAGACGGTCATTCCTACTAAGGCAATAGTGGGCATGGGCCAAAACTTCTGTAAAGTGAACCCCCCCACAACCCGACCATCACTATGCTTATAATACATAGGTGCTGGATGATGATACCCATCTATAAAAATCAACAATGACTCCACTAGGTGTAAAATGGCAACCAAAGCCATGAGGGTGGCAATATTTAGTTCAGGATAACCTGTAATCAAGGCAATAAGACTAACTAAGCCCCCAGCATAGGCAAAACAGAGAAAACGGGGGTTAATTAGCATCAAACCTATGGCAGCTAACCACAAATAGGACACACCAGCGTCACTTATGGAGATTCCAAAGGCTAGAAAAAGGATGGTGGCCACAAAACCACCGAAAATACCATAAACTAAGGCAGTGACCGTTTCCATAAAAGGATTAATCCGATTCAACTTGAATACCCGTTCCTCATATTGCTGCACTTTTACATATTGGCGATAGACTAAAACAAAAACTACCCCAAGGATCAAAATATACTGGAGATCAGTGATCATGAGTGCAAAGGTCTGTAAAACGAATTTAGTAAGCTCCCAAATGTTATTCAAACAACTTCTCCTCCCTGCAGATCCCCATCTGGTCAAACACCCCGGAGAGGTTTCCGGGGTGTCGAGTTTACAATAATTGCTGGCGAATGACCTCTAAACCCTTTTCAAGTTGAGGATCAAATTCCGCTTCGCCGAGATAAATGGCCTCTTCTTCTTCCTCAGTCAGTTCAACAACAATATCCGGTTCAATGCCGACCCCATTAATGTCTTTACCACCAGAAGTTAGATAACCTTGTTCTGTAACGGTAAGAGCACTACCATCCCTTAAGGGATACAGTGATTGAACCAAACCCTTACCAAAGGTAGTAGTTCCCACTAAGGTGGCCAAGCCATTATCCTGTAAAGCACCAGAGACAATTTCTGAGGCACTGGCACTACCACCATTAATCAATACTACTGTTGGAATAGGCTTACGTTTTGCCACATCTATACTATCGAAGGGAGTGCGATTCCCCTCCTTATCCTCTAGATAAAGTAAGGGTGCATCAGACACAAACTCATTAGCCACCTGTAAGGCCGCGTTGAGGGTTCCCCCAGGATTATTCCGTAAATCGATAATTAGACCCCGCTGACCTTGTCGATCTAGGCTCTTTAGGGCCCCCATTAGCTCATCATAAGTGCGGTCAGAAAAATTAGTGATTTCCACATAGCCAATTTTATATTCTTCATCAATGATCTTGTACTCCGGTACTGATTCCACATTAATCAGTTCCCGGATAATATGCACCTCAAAGACTTCCTCATCCCTTTGAATGGTTAGATCTAATTCCGTGTTTTCTTGGCCCCGCATTAGACTAACCGCTTCATCGAGGGTCATATAGGTAGTGTCTTTGCCATCAATGGCGATGATCTTATCTCCCCGCCTCAGCCCAGCCCGCTCCCCCGGTGTACCCTTAATAGGGGAAACTACTGTAACCCGATCCTCTAAAATCCCCACAGAGAGACCAATTCCACCATAAATACCTGTAGTTGTATTCATCATGTTTTCAAAGGCAATGGCATCCATATGGCGGGTGTAGGGATCATCAAGGGCAGTTTTCAACATACCGTTAATCGTTCCCTTAGCCACATAGGCCTTGACCAAATCAAAAGTGTGCACCGGTTGGAAGTAGTGTCTAGTTTTGACTAAAGCAATCACTTCTAAAACGGTTCCAAAATTCTCATAGCGCGGTTCTGAACCGTCAGCTCCTCCTTGAGAACTCACTTGAAAAGAACCATAAATTAAGGTAAGGGAAAGTAGCACCAAAGTAATTACGACAATAGTCTTTTTGCGACTCACTCCACCACCAGCTTTCTATCTAGCCAAATCAAATATATGCCTAGGACTATAAGTTCATACACTCCATCATATCAAACATGTGCTCCCCTTGGCAAGCCTTATCGCCTGCTATAATCTTCTAAAACCTTCGCCTAAAACTTCGTGTACGTCCGCAATCACCACAAAGGCACTTTGATCAAACTCCCGGACAATCTCCTTTACCTGGGCAATTTCAACTCGAGACACAATTACCAAAAGCACATCTTTGTCATCCTTAGTGTACATCCCCCGCCCATCGAGGCTAGTCACACCCCGCTCTAGGCGTTCCATAATCGATTGTCCAATTTCTTCCGCCCGATCTGAAATTATTAGGGTAGCTTTGGCGTAGTTTTGTCCTTCTTGTACTAAATCAATCGTCTTGGTAGTAATAAAGACTGCGATAAGGGCGTACATGGCCAATTCTAAACCAAAGGCTAGTCCTGCTAATATAATTACAAAACCATCTACAAAGAGAAGAGCTTGTCCAACTGAAGTGGGAAAAAAGCGTGCCACCAATTGAGCCGCCATATCAGTACCGCCAGTGGAACCTCCTGAGCGAAAGGCCAAGCCTAAACCAATCCCAGAAATCACTCCCCCATAGATAGCAGCCAATAAGAGATCACTGGTCATAGGGACTGCAAACTGATTAAAGAGATCTACAAAGATGGAAATAGTAATGGTACCAAACAAGGTTTTAGCTCCAAACATAGGACCAATTAAGCGCCAACTTAATAGAAACAAGGGAATATTAAAAAGAAGCATTGTAATTCCCACAGGAAACCCCGTCAGATGAAAAACAACCGTTGCTAAACCACTGACACCACCCGCGGCGATTTTAGCAGGAATCAGAAAAAAACTGACCCCAAAGGCGGTAATGATCACTCCAATTAAAACTCCAGCGTAACCCAGGACAATCTTTTTCAATAAGATTACCTCCCCTGGCGAAGGCGGGTTAGCCAAACTGTACCCACAAACTTTGGTAAAACCGCCATCCGCTTGATTCTCCATGGTTGTTTTACTAAGCGATAAAACCACTCTAAATGAATTTTCCTCATCCAGACAGGTGCCCGTTGATCCACCCCTGCCCAGACATTAAAACTACCTCCAACCCCAATGGCCACCGGTACTTTTAAACTCCCTAAATGGGCAGCTAACCACTTTTCTTGGCGAGGTACCCCTAAGGCCACCAA
>JAAZLB010000117.1 GCA_012799535.1 Bacillota bacterium
AGGTCTCCAGTTTTCAGGGGCCTAATCGTGGTCCCCCAAAGGGCTAATCCTTGTAAGGCCACCAAGTCACTAGCTGCTGTAGCCCTTCCAGATAAATAACCTTCAACCAAATGGGAAAGGGCATCCACCGCGGTATCAATTGTTACATCCAGAGGCAAGGAACTAGTATACTTCGGATCTAAATACGCCACCTTAGGAAAGAGATCAGGACCACTAAGTCCTTTTTTTGTTTCCTCTTCTTCGATGGTCAATACTGCGTATTGAGTCACTTCACTTCCAGTTCCTGCAGTTGTAGGTATGGCCACTAAGGGCAAGGCAGGTGTTTTCCAACCATTTTTATAAAACTCCAGCGGATAGGAATCGTTAACCGCTAAAACAGCCATCACCTTAGCAGCATCTAAAGGAGACCCACCACCAATAGCAATCACATAATCACAACCAGCCTCTCTTGCCAGTTGTCCTCCGCGGATCACCGTCTCCACAGTGGGATTATTCTCCACCTCAGCAAAAAGTACATAGGGTGTAGTTAGAACTTCTAGCACATCATCTAAGGCACCACTTAGTTTCGCGGATGATCTACCAGTCACAATTAAAGCTTTACTACCTAAGACCAGGTCCTCTCCAGCTTGTTTCACCACATCCTGTCCAAATACCACCTTGGTGGGCATGAAAAAATTGAATTTTTCCATTCTGTTTGACTCCTTTCTTTAGACCTGCACCATCTTCCATTGACCTTGATTGAAACGTCTTTGAATAAGATACCCCCGTAGAAACAGATCAACTACCATGGCAACCCAAGCGCCAATTAAACCATATCCTAGGTGAATAGCTAAAAGGTAAGCAAGACCAACTCGGACAAACAAAAAACCCACCGCCACAATTTTCATAATAGCTCGCGTATCTCCCGCTCCCCGTAGCCCTCCCGCTAAAACCATCCAGATAGCCAAGGGTGGTTGGGCAATAGCTACTAAACGGAGACAAATGGTGGCTAGTTCCATCACCTCAGGATCCTTGGAAAAAATGGCTACAATAGGATGGGGCATGATAAAGAAAATCAAGCCCATAGTTGACATAACTAAGACAGCCAAATTACGGCTAATTTTCCCAGATACTTCTGCCTCGTTAGGGCGATCAGCGCCTAAATTTTGTCCCACTAAAGTTGTGGAGGCGGTGGCAAAACCAGCCCCAGGCATATAAGAAAAGGACTCCGCGTTTAACGCCACCTGGTGAGCAGCATAGGCTACCGTACCCAAAGAAGAAACTACCATAGTATAAACTAACTGACCCACCCGCATGATTCCCTGTTCAACACCGGCGGGAACCCCAATATTGGCAATCCTCTTGATGATAGTCAAATCCGGTTTAAAAGAATCGGAAAGGTGGACTTGTAAGATGGGGTTACGCAAAAGCACTCTAAAGGCCAATACACCACCACAGGCCTGGGCTACTGCTGTACCCCAAGCGGCACCTGCCACACCCATGGGGGGAATGGGGCCCACACCATAAATAAAGACAGTGTTGCCGATAATATTAATAATATTTACTAAAGCAGTAATCCGCATAGGAGTCTTAGTATCTCCCGCCCCACGTAAAATAGCGTTAATCACAATCAAGAAGTAATTTAAAATAAGGACAGTAGCTACAATCCGCACATATTGAGCACTTAGATCCAATACTAAGGGTTCAGAACGGCGAAACAATAGCCCTAAAAGGCTCCGAGCAAAAGCCAAAAGAAAAAGCATGACAGTTCCAGAAACAAACACACCTAAGATTAAAGATTGGCGAGCCACTTCTCCCGCTGTCTTTGGTTCTCCAGCTCCAATATGCCTAGCCACCAACGCAGTACTGCCAGTAGCAAGAGCTGCAAACACCGTTAGACTAATATTAAAGATTTGATTGGCCAAACCTACTGCCGCTAAGGAGGCGGATCCTAAGCGTCCTACCATTGCTGTGTCCACAATCCCCACCATAGTGTGTAAAAGGTTTTCCACAATGGCGGGCCAGGCCAAAAACATTACCTTACTTCTCAGATCTGCCCGATCCGTTAGTAACTGCGGTTCTACCGCCATTAGCCTCACTCCTTTCTGCCTAAGGCAGGATTTAGTTACCTTATTACGAAGTATTGTTCTATTATACACTGAAGGAGGAGAGTTTTGTGCACTTATCCACCTACAATTCGCCCCTTGGTCCCCTTTATTTTCTCTTTCATGGGGCCAATTTGGTTTACGCCTCCTTTGATTTAGAAGATGGGAAACGGTTTGCAAAAAAGAATTTTCCCAAGGGAGAGGTCCATCCAAGATCCTTAAAACCCGACCAAACAAAAGCTTTAGACGCTTACTTCCTCGGAAAGGAATTAATTTGGAAGTGGCCTCTAGAACTTTATGGTACTACCTTCCAAAAGCAAGTTTGGGGGGAAATTCAAAAAATCCCCCAAGGACAAGTGAGTACTTACAAAGATATTGCCACAAACCTAGAGACTAAGGCATTTCAAGCAGTGGGACAAGCGGTGGGAGCCAACCCAATTAGCATCATCATACCTTGTCACCGAGTGTTGGGAACAGATTGGTTTGGCGGCTATGCTGGAGGCCTAAATCGGAAGCGTTTGCTTCTAG
>JAAZLB010000118.1 GCA_012799535.1 Bacillota bacterium
CTTAGAATGTCTGGCCAATACCAAAGTAGAATTGACCCTTACGATTCAGGTCTTCATCCTTGCCTAAACCATAGTCGAGGCGAAGTAAACCAAGAGGTGTATCTAAGCGGACACCAAGTCCGTAACTACTATTGAGATCACTGATACTAAATACTTCTCCTGAATCCCAAGTTTTACCCCAGTCGGTGAAGAGCACACCAGTCACCTTATCCACGATGGGGAAACGGAATTCAGCATTCATCACGAGCATGTGGTCACCTTCGAGAGATAGGTTTTCATAGCCACCTGGGCTGTAACCACGGAGGGTTTCTGCCCCCCCTATAATGAACTTTTCCTCTGGCCGAAGTGTACCTGCTAAAAGTCTTCCACCAAGTCCACGGAGGGCTAAGACGTAACCCCCATCCTTCACTTCAAAATACTTGCTGTATTCTACCCGCATTTTAGCATATTGACTATCGCCGCCAAGAAGGCTTGTACCTAATTCTAAATAAGCATCGTTTCGATAGCCTTCTGTGGGGAAGAAGGGATGATCCATGGTATTGGTGCCAAAACCAAAACCAATGGTACGGTTCTTGTAATCCTCAAAAATCTTTGGAACATTGGGATCGTACTTTTTATTATCAGCCTTTAAGGTTAAGCGACCACGGCTGAACTCACCGAAAGGACGTCCTAAAGTTACATCTCCTCCGATAACGGTGAGCTTGGAATCAGCTCCTGTGGCTTTATCCCGTACATCTTTATTAGTGCGATACAAGTTCACACCTAAGGATGTACCACTCTTGTCAATATAAGGCTCATAAAAACCCAACTCATAGGAGTGGATCTTTTTTCCTAATTGCATGGTGGCATTTACCCGTTGGCCTCTTCCTAAGAAGTTGTCATCCGCTGCTTCCACAAAACCAACCAAACCATCGTTAGAACTATAAGCGACACCAAAGGTGGCAGAGCCAGTCTTCCGCTCAGTTAGATTAATGGTTAATACAGTTTCATCAGGTTCTTCTTCTTCGGAAAAGTCTCTACTAATCTCATCAAAGTAACCTAACATTAACACTTTGCGTAAGCTTTGGTCGATTTGACGCACGTTCACAGGGTCACCTGGTTTAAAACTAAGTTCCCGTTCGATTACAAAGTCCTTAGTTTTATTGTTACCTTCGATCACCACATCTTTTAAGGTGGTTTGGGCTAATTCGATCTGAATAAATCCATCAGTGTCTGCTTGCAGATCAGCCACCCGAGCAATATAACCGTATTCTACCCCAATCCATTCCCTAAGTTCCTTTAGATCTTCCCAAAGATCATGAACATTGAGGATGTATCCAGCCTGGGTTTTCATCTGTTTCTTAAATTCCCCTAGGGGAACTTGGGTCATTCCACTGAAGCTAACGTCCTGTACAATAGGATTTTCCACCACATGAAAAACCACTTGAACCCCGCCACCTAAGGCAGGATCAAAGCTAGCGGATGCATCTTGGAAATAGCCTAGATCGTAAATAGAACGTAAGTCATCCAAGATTTTTTGTTCTACAGCTGGTTCATTCAGTTTAGTCTTTAAAATGGCACCTTTAATGGTCTCCGTATCAATCACACTATTACCTTTTACCACAATAGCTCTAACTAGATTTTTTTCCTCAGCGGATACTCCTGCACTAGTCATTGAAAAAACCAAGACCATGGCCATGAGTGCCACTAAGATTTTGGCTGAATTTCGCCTCATTGTCTTGCCTCCCACGAACGTTGGATTTTTATCCTCTGTTTTTAATTCTACTATCCTATTCGCATTCCTCTTGCCAACTCTGGGTACTATTAGTAAGAAATCCCAGATGCACCTTGCTTTAATAGATGTTCAGATCAAAAGTGGCCATACCGTCCATAACAAACTGAGTAGATAGGCGCACCCTTTTCACCTCAGTGTTCCCATCCCAACCAAAAATGTTAATTGGTTCACCCAGATCATCGTCTCCAGGATGCAAGTGATCCTCTTCTTCATAGCTTTCCAAGAAGGGGTAGTATTCAGCCACAATCTCATTATTTCTTTCCCGATCCATATACTCTGTGACTAAGGCATCTAAGGTCTCCGCCCCAGAAACCACTGCTCGAATCGGTTCATCCTCATCATCCGTTTCAGTGAGAACACCGGTATGCACAGGAGGTTTGACCACATAATAACCGGCACCCCCACTACGAACAGTAACTGTGAGCAATCCTGGGGTGGTCTCAGGGGGAATTTGAAGCCGCATTATTCTAGTCTCACTTGGGGCCCGGTATGGGCGAATAGTTACTTCCACATCCACATACTCCCCTGGGCGCACATTAAACTTGTTAGGTGTTGCCTTTTCAATAGTGGCAGTCTTCCGAGTTTGAGCCACTTCCACCTCCACCCTAATCTGCTGCAAATCCACTTCCTGCACACTATTATTTACTAATAACTCCAAACCAGAAAGTAAATCAGTTAAGGACCAGACCGCAATATCCGTATCACTGTAAAAAAGATTTTCCCGAATCATTCTTTGGGAAAGGTTGCCTGTGGTAAACTCGAGGCGGACAAAGGAAGTTCCTGCCCCCACCCGATCTAAGGTAGCATCCACGCTTTGATAAGCACTAGAAATCACTAAAGGAACCATAATATCCCCTTGTTTGACTGCTTCCACATAATAATCTTGGCGCACACTCCGATCCTGATCCTCTACCACTATGGTAATTGGTATGTACGGAGGTTCAAGGCCCATATTACCACCAATCCCTGCGATCCGGTCCTGGGTCACACTACCCACTGTGGATCCTAGAGAAGTAATTTTATAAGGCATATCCAAATTTGGCATAGTGTAGTGTACATAAGCAGCAGAGGCAAAAAAGTCCACATCACCTCGATGGGTAAAAGGATGTCCGAAGGCGAGGAAACGCCCATCCTCTAGTACATGAGTCACAGTTCCAAAAGAAGCTACCTGGAAATCGCCTCGCAGTAGCTGGACTCCCACCATACTGCCAGGCTGTAAAGGAGCTTGAAAATTTGGGGTGTTAGCTGCTAAAGCAGGCAGAACCTGCACCTCATAGGGGGCGAAAGCCTTAGCTAGATAATCAGTATTTCGCCTATTTAGACCCTGGATCAACAGGGGTGAACTGACGGGGATAGCATCTTCAGGTAGTTGTGGCTCCTGAATTTGAAGCTGATCATAGAGCTTAAACATCTCAGTGGCTGGAGTAACCAAACCAATGCGATGATCCGTAAGGGGAAAGGTGTAGCCAAGAGCACCAAGGAGCCGATCGTGTACATAAATGGGGCTACCGCTCATGCCCTGGGCGATTCCTCCGGTTTTGTCCATGAGAGGACCACTGACCCGAACCATGACTAAATTTGCTAAAGGGGGACCCTGGGGCACTAACCCAAGAATCTCCACATCAAATTCTTCAATGGCATTACCGGCAACCACAGTCTTACCAATACCTCGCAAACCTGGACGTAGGTCTTCTAAGGGAAAAAGCTCCATGGCCCCAGCCACTGTTGACCACAATAACACCACAATCAGTAAGATCATTCCTCTGGAAAAACCCTTACGCATTCTACGCATCGAGCCACCCCTTCATCTACTTTATACCTACTTCTTTGGAGGTAAGATTACGATAGCGTTACTAACTGGCCGTTCCTTACCATCAGAGGGTAAGTTGAGAACCAAGTTGCGAATCACCATAGTAGTGGATCCGCCCCCATCAAGATTCATGGCCTGCACCGCACCTAGTTCCATTAACAGGTTGCCTAATTCGGCTAAACTCATACCAACACTAATATTGGGCTGTCGCCCATTCACAGTAACCAATAAGAGCCTACCATTTTCAGTAATCCCTAAGGCTGTACGGGGGGCTCGCCCCTTAGTAATATCGTTCTGAAAACGTTCTTCTTCCCCAGTCACATGGAGAACTCCATCACGAACCAAACGGGGACCTCCCCCAATAATCTGATCAATACCCATCTCTAACCAATCGGGGGTGAGTTGGAGGTTTACCTCCAGCAAGTCACCAAGGGTCAGCGAACTTAAAAGAGCTTTCTTGAGACCATGGCCAGATAAAACTAGACCATTTGGGGGGATGGGGCTATTACCTGTGGTAATCGCTGTCACTACCCCATCTACAACTGTCACTTCATGACCGAAAACATTGGTTCTCGTATGACTCCCATAAGCGGGGGTATAAATAACCAGTTCATCTTGGAGACGGGGCCGGTTTAAGCCGGTTACTGTGGTTAAAAAAGTTCCATCTGCTAAGAGGATTTCCCCCTCTAAGCTCACCCCATCCATAACCAACTTATTTTTTCCCAAGCCTAAAGCGGTACGATTGGCATAGGGCTCACTAATTAACTCCCCATCAATCATAATTATACCTAAGGGCCGACCATCACTGGCAAAAAACGCGCCGTTTACTGCTGCAATTGCACCTAAGCGCTCCCCCATGCTACTCACATGTTCCGAACCGAATACCTTATTTTGGGCTAAAGCTAGTTTCACTTCAATCCCTGTATACCCCGTGTTGATTACAAGATAATTAACCACATTCGGTCCAAAACTATCCCCTCGCCGCTGGTGTCCGTAGACAACCCCAGGTATAACCATCCGTTCAGTTGTGTTCACATAGGTTTTAGGAATTTCCACCTGAAAAAAATCTGGTCCTGTCCGAAGAACCGGTTCTGGAACTTGATAATGAAATTCCAAAACTAAGCGAGAACTACCATCCTTGCTTTCGGAATAACGAAATTCCTTGAGGACCACATCATTAAATTTATGACTTGGGGAAAATCCTACTAAGGGCTGATTAGAATCAATTATTATTTTCATGGGCTTGGGAGTAGAACTAACTTTGTACTCCTGAGTGCTAGTCCGTGGCAGAGTGAGGACAATAGTCTCTGGCGAAATTAGTACTTCACCTGAGCTAGCCCCTTCCACAGGAACACTAAGGAAAATAAGGAAAAAAATTAAGCATAAAGTCCTAAATTTAAGCCACACAAACATGCCCCCTCATCACCCTAAACAATTCGGGACTAAGCAATGTTTTCCTGCCCAAAAAAACAAACTCTACAAGGGTGATTTGTAGAGTTTACAAAGACTATTTCTGGATGAAGTCTAATCCTCATCGTCTACATAGCGAGACATTTGCTCATAAATCATCTTAGCCAAACCCACACCTTGCGACTTAGCGGAGTGGGTGGCCATTTCTTGATCTAACATAGACTGAAAAAGCTTCTCCGCTTGACGATTACCTAAAAGGTCTGTATCGGGAACGGTGCGCCTCATCTCTGACATGAGTTGATACAAGAATAGTGCTTCAAATTGCTCCGCAGCTTCCATGAGAGCCTCTTGTGATTTAGACTTCCTTTTTCCTAACTGTTC
>JAAZLB010000119.1 GCA_012799535.1 Bacillota bacterium
TCTGAAGGTAAGAGTTTTACGGTTTTCCCTGTGGCGTTATCAATAACATGGGCCACATTTGTTCCCAAGTCCTTGTTATATTGGAAGCTAATGCGGTGATTTTCCCGGGTGCCTTTGAAGTTAACATCAGTGACATTGTCCACTTGCTTGGGCGCGAGTTTAGAGACGCTTCCTTGTAACAAATCTTGGCTTTCTTGTTTAATGGATACAAGATTTTGAGTGTTAGTGGAATTAGTTATCTTCATGGTTTACCCCTCACTTTCTAGCATTATTCTCCAATTAAAACAGGTACGATTGATTTAGGTTCAATATTGGCGTGTGCCAAGAGCATGTTTACACTAGATCCAATAATCTGACTTTTAGTATACTCCATAACTTCACTTGGTATGTCTAGATCCCGCATCCGCGATTCTGAGGCTTGCACGTTTTCAATGGTTGCCCCAAGATTGGCAATGGCACTTTCAAGTTTGTTCTGGATGGCACCGAGATCAGTTCGCTCTTTACCGACTTTTTGAACTGCTAGATCAATTGCGGCGATGGCGACGGAGGCCTTTTCGGAGCTTTGGATGTCTAGGTATCCAGAATCCTTGTAATAAACCTCAAGACCATTTCCCAAGGTGACTTTTCCCGCCACTTCACTAGTGAGATTAAGACCTAAAGCACCCATATTGCCCGTGGCAATATCAACGCCCACACCAGAGGATCCTAAGGAGATGATTAAGCCTAGTACTTCCGTACTTCCATCGAGGACTGCTTTGGTATTAAACTCGGTATCTGTGGCGATCCGAGTGATCTCTGTTGCCAGCTTCTCAAATTCGCCCTGAATTTCGGTACGATCCTCAGGTTGGTAGGTGTCGCTGGCAGATTGCACAGCTAGATCCCGCATGCGGTGTAAAATACTATGAGTTTCGGCTAAAGCTCCTTCTATAGTCTGGACCAGGGATATGCCATCCTGGGCGTTACGCACTCCTTGCCGTAGACCCCGGATTTGACTTTGCAGTTTTTCGGAAATAGCTAAGCCGGAGGCATCGTCTACGGCCCGATTGATCCGCCGTCCTAAGGTCAGTTTCTCAATAGATTTTTCCATACGCTTAGTATTAACTGTGTACAGACGATTAACATGCGTTCCAGTTAGATTATTATTAATCCTCATATGAAATCACCTACCACAAAAAGTGAAGTAAAATACCCTTCATCTTTATATCGGCAGAATTTGTGAATTCTATAGGGCTTTAATGGTCACTGGTGGCAGTAACGACTTCAACACCCAACACAGACTGCATTTGCTCAAGAGCAAAGATATGGGCGTCTAGATCAAAACTAGCCACACCTTGCGCGTAGACCCTTGTGGGGATATCCCGGTTAGCCAATTCTTCCGCAGTAAAAAACACACAAATATTGGTACAGACTCCTACCAGTTCCACTTCATCCACTCGCTGGCGTTTGCTCCCCTTGATCAGGCCTAGATATTCCTCCAAATCTGTTTGGAAAAAAGCACTGTAGCGATTTTTTTCCACAAAATGCACTTGTTCAGCTACTTGGCCATCCAATAGTTCTTGAAGTTCCAGAATCAGCTCTTGACCCCAACTATTTTTCAAGCAATGGGGAGGGAACTTTTCAAATTCCGCATCATCTTCAAAGTGAGTATCTAGTGTGAATATCACCTCGTCATCTGCTTGCAAAGCCCTTTGTACCCGTTCTTTAACAAAAGGAATAATTTCCCGTGCAGATGGTGAGCTCAAGGCTCCTCCTTCCGCCACGAAATCGTTTTGCATGTCCACAACGATTAAGACTCTTCTCATTGTCGAAACCTCCATTAGTGTTGTAAAACCCTTCTTATTCAATCTGCTTACGCAAATTTTTTACACGTTGAAGTAATGCTTCTGCCTCCTTTTCCAGCTGATATAGCTGTTCCCCAAGACTAGCTGGTACCTCTTTAGTTGCTGTGGCCACCAAGGGAAGTTGTCCCACTATACTGATATTGGTGAAATCAATGGATTGGGGATTAGCTCTTATTGAAAACTTCTCCCCACTATAACTTCCAGTAACCCCAAGATAATCCTTAACAAGCGATAAAGCCTTTACTGAAGTAGTGAAACTTCGTGCTAGAGCATCATCCCTCAGGGCTACTCCGAAATAGCCTGGATCCTTGTAAGATACAGGTTTGCCCAAAAACGCCACTCTCTGTAGTAGATTGTGAGAACCTTCAGTTACACCAGTATCAATCACTGATAAGCTTTTAGTAAAAGCGACATATGCCTGGGGTAAAAACCAATTGCCGCGATCGTAATCCTGGTACAACATACCTGAGGTTGAATCCACTAAGTACCATTCTTCCTCAATAAATACTTCGACAAACAGATGACCTTGAACAAAGTCTAAATTACAACCACTCCCTATCCAGTCGTATTTAGCCGAATTAACAATAATACTGGGGATTCCCTTAGCCCTTGCAAGAGTGGCAAAGGCGGTAGCGTATGCAGTACATCCCGTGACCGTACCTTGAGTAAGAATTTGGGACGCGGTTCCAACATGAATCGGCATACCCGGTGGTCGTTCATTTTTTGTTAAGGCCCGAATAAGGTTGTAGATTTCTTTAAGAGTGCTGAAATCCTTCCGATCATTAATCAGGCTAGCTAACATACGAATTTGGCTTGTTATTTCAGTCTGTTCGTCTTCCTGGAGAAATAACTCTAGGTTATCATAAGGGGGATTAATAAATAGACCCGGGAACACTTTAGGTTCATAACCACTTGAAATCCATAAAATGTCTCTTTCAGAGGAAATATCTGAGGCTGTTACTGACCTTAACTCACGGGGCGAATTCCAGAATTCAGTTAACATGCTCCGCAGATCCCCACCACTTAGCAGCTCCTTTTGTAAAGTGGGCAGATCTTGCGCAGAGATCACTAAAATCGGTGGGATCTTTTGCATATTCTTGTAATAAATAATTGATTTCTCAATCGTTTCCTGATCTAAGGTTTCTAAAGACTTTCCATAAAATTCTGCGGCTTCTACATGAGTAAGACTATCCCCAATCACGTGGACAATAACCCCTCCTCGTCCATCATATCTAGAAAAGGAAGCACCA
>JAAZLB010000120.1 GCA_012799535.1 Bacillota bacterium
AAAAGCTCAGAAAAGTGAATGAGTAAAGCTCCAAAGGCCAATAATCCCCAAAACCGATAACTCACCACAAAGAGGGTGAAAATCAAGCCCATGAAACTAGTACCTACGCTACTATAAAACCCGAAAATTCCCACAGTGACCAAACGATTCCGCCATGGGGTCGAGCTATGGAGGGCAATTAGATAAGTCACAATTAGGATATTAAACCCGATGTACACTAAGGCTGAGGCTCCCATGGCCACCACGCCCCGAAATTCTAAGGGATCAATAGAACCATCAATCCCCCGAAAAACCAAGGATCCCACTAAAGAACAGAGGGACAATTGGGATACATTAAACAGGATCCGATCCCAACTCTTCTTGCCCATAATTCCATCAAGCAGTCCAGAAATAGCAGACATGATCATGGCAGGAGTAGTTCCATGGAGAAAAATAATTGGGAAAATTGTGGCTGTTGATAAGGAAAAACTCATTTTCTTGCCAATACTCACCGAAAAGGTGTGGGCGTAAACCATTAAAAGCCCTAAAGTGAGAAACTGCACCAAGTTATCTTTAGGAATCCCACTATAAAACACTACAGCTCCAATTGCAGTAACAAAAGCAGTAGAAATTACCGCAATATAATATCGTCTCGGTGATTTACGATCCCTCAAAAACAGCACCCCGCCTTCTCCCCGTGCTAGTTTGTGCTAATGCAAACTATTTCTACGTGGAGTAACCAATTCCTGCTAATTCTGGCTTAGGTGCCTAACTAAAGCCCAGATCTCGTCACGTCCCTCCTTGGTTTCAGCGGAAAACAGTAACGGTTCAGCCTGTAAGCTGTCTCGAATTACTTTGGCATGGCGCTGATACTGGCCACGACTAATTTTGTCCGCTTTGGTTGCCACCAAGATATGGGGCATGTCCATTTCTTTGAGCCAGTTGGCCATCAAAACATCATCCGCGGTTGGCTTATGGCGAAGATCAACTAAGTGTAACACCCCCACCAAATTAGGGCGCTCTAAAAGATATTGCTCAATCATAGATCCCCATTGGTGCCGGACTTCCACCGGCACCTTAGCGAATCCATAACCTGGTAAATCCACCAAACACAAATAATCCACCTGGTAAAAATTGATCGTCTGGGTCCGTCCAGGCTGGTTAGAGGTGCGAGCAAATTTCTTCCGATTAACTAAAGTGTTAATCAAGGAAGATTTACCCACATTAGACCGGCCTACCAAGGCAATTTCCTTCAAGTCATGATCCGGGTAGCCCTGGGCATTAACTGCACTGGTTAAAAATTTCGATTTATGCAGATTTAGCTCCATTTTACTGTTCCCCTATCCAGGGCTGGTCCTCCACTGAAAACGTTTGAGGGACCACAAGCCCTATAGGATCCTCCTTTTCCAGTGGCTCAGGATGGAGGGCGAAAGCCAAAACCTGATCCATATGATCCACAAAATCAATGCGCAGACCACTTAAGACATTAGGGGGGATTTCTTCTAAATCCTTTTCGTTTTCTACAGGTAATAACACATGGGTAATACCTGCCCGGTGAGCAGCTAGAAGTTTTTCCTTCACCCCACCAATTGGTA
>JAAZLB010000121.1 GCA_012799535.1 Bacillota bacterium
CGCGACAAGGCGGTTTTCTTTAACACTTAGGCTCATTTCTCTCTCCCCCTTTTAGCCATAGATTGACAACTTTCCCTAATATCTATGAACACAGCCTGCAAAACATGTCTCTTCCCAGAAAAAATCATAGTTGAGCTAAGTGAAAATAATCGGAAAGAATAGTCCACAGGCGCGGGTCTTCCATGCCCAATTGATCCAAAACCACCCCAGCCAGATTATGGCGATTGGTCAAGGCTAAGAGCTCACCAATGGCACTAAACTGAGGTAAACGCAACTGAAACTGGGTACCCTTACTCTGATAACGATAATATAATCCCCCCTCCCCATCCTTTTCTAATCTGGCCCCATGACGAAAAGCCCTAGATAAGGCAGTGCCATACGGTAGCTTAAGAGGTTCTGCCCTTTCCTCCGTAATTTTCCATTCCATGGCGTAAATAGGGATTCGCAACAAAACTTTCCAAGAATGAATATGGGGCCACAGTGTGGCAAGGAGTCTTTCTCCCTCCTGCGGATCTAAAAGGGGTCCTGGCGTCTCTGGAAGGGGCAAAGAAAGGACAATTCTACTGGCTAGCTTATTAATTGCTCCGTAATCTACACCCCCAAACAAGGACCTAGGGGGCACTCCTGGTCCTAATTCCACCCATAACATGAGCCCCTCCGGCAACTTACGGCGAACCCTTTTCAGCATTTTGAGATAACGGGTGCCTTGTAAAGGGGCCACTTCCTTTTTCCCCAAATAAAGGCCGCATGATCCCCTGATTAACTCTAATGAGGCGGCCGTGAAATCTTCTGGTGCTTGGACCACGCAAGGACCTTCCAAATCAAGGGGGACTGGGGGAGTAAATACTAGACCAGTGAGGGGGCCAGATAGTAGGGGCGCTTTTCCATCGGAAGGGCAGACTCCCCAAATTTCCCGATCAAAAAAGAGTAAGCGCTGACCGGGGAAAATCTTGTGCAAACGCCGAGATTGACTAAAGGCAGAAATACCCACCCCGTAATTTTGTGCGATTTCTTCTAAGCTTTCCCCCGGTTGGACCACATGGATCCGGCGGCGAATGGGTAAATCTTCACTGAGGACTAAGGCGAAAAAGCGTTTTCCTGCTATTCCATCGGGCACTAGACCATGATCCTTTTGAAATTGCTGGACTGCATATTTTGTCTGGTAACCATAGTAATTTTCTTCTCCTAAATCGTAACCTTGGAGACGCAAAAACTCCTGCACCTGCCTGACATCCTTCCCCCGATCCCCAAGGCGTAGTGTTCTCATTCTTGCACCTCCCCTTGCTATTATTATGAAAAAGGGCAAAAAAAAAGCACCGGATTCCGGCGCTTAAAGCTACCCCATTTATAGATTGGCGGCTTCAACTTCTCCAATGATATAGTCATCTACTGTGAGCTCTACTGTTTTAGTGAGGACATCTGCATAAGTGTAAGAAACACGTTTGACAGAGTGGGAGTTGTCTAGCTTGACGACAAAAATCTTGGGATAAGTGTTTTCGATGACTCCTTCAGCTTCGAGGACTTGCTTACGACCGCGGTTAGCCTTGAGTTTAACTCGCTTACCGATACACGACTCTAAATCCAGCTTAATTTGCTGGATGGTGATCATTTCTTCAGCCACCTTTGTCACCGTCCTTATTGCATTTTGTCGAAATAATTCTAACACAGCCTAGGACGGTTTGTCAACCAAAATTAATATTTTATCAATGTGGTTAGGAGCTGTCAAGAGTCTTGGTGCAAAAAGTTTGGACAAATTTATTTTGTATACCGATCAGCTACAGAAGAAGCGCCATATGAATCTGGCTTGATTCGACATAAATATCCAGAACCATTGACCATGCCCACTACTTCCTTGACCAAGGTTTTGGTAGCCCCATTGTTGCCAACATCCAAATGGATCTCCATATTAAGTTCTTGACCTGATTCGGCTAACTTTTCAGTGAACATGGAGGCCACATTCAAGCTAAGGGAGGCTTCGTAAAAAATCCTTTGTCGGAGGGAGTGGGCATGATTTTCCCACTTGCGGGTATAAAAAAACCTACCGCCCTTGCCCTCCCGATGGACAATGAGGGCAGTCACAAAACATGTTTCTTCTCTAATTTGAGAATCGGTACCGATGATTAAGCGATAGTTATCTTCCGGAAAGCGCGAAGCATAGCTCAAAACTTCGTCGAACACTTCATCAAAGGACAGTTTCCCCTTGGTGGGACTGATGAACTCCATCTCCTCTACACTCCCTTCAATAACTCCTTGGTTAATCGATTAAAGTCCTCTAGGCTGAGGCGTTCACCCCTTAAGCCAGATTCAAGTTCTGCCCGCTCTAAGGCTGTGTCTAAATCCTCGGAGCTTAAACCCCACTCCTTGATTAGAGGCTTTAGGGCGTTTCGTACAGTTTTCCTTCTTTGCTGAAAGCTAGCTCGAATCACTGCGAAAAGTTCATCTCTAGGGGCATCCACCTGAGGGGGATGAGTCTTGAGCTGAACTACGGCCGAATCCACATTGGGGGCTGGAAGAAAAACTGTCCGTGGTACCTTTAAGACTAGGGAGGGCTCACTAAAATATTGAACCGCAAGGCTCAGCACTCCAAAGTCTTTGCTAGCAGGCTCCGCTAAGATACGATCTGCCACCTCCCGTTGCACCATGACCACCAATTCTCGAAAGGGTAAATCACTTTCTAACCCCTTCATAATCAGAGGAGTAGTCAAGTAATAGGGGAGATTAGCTACTAGTTTCAATGGTTGCCCTTGCCAACCAGCCTTTTTAAGTAATTCTTCCCAATCGAGGGCCAGGGCATCACCTTCCACAATTTGTATATTCGGTTCTAAGACCAATTCTCCTAAAATAGCCACCAAATCCCGATCGATTTCCATAGCCACAACCTGCTCCGCTTCTTGGGCCATAAGAGTGGTTAAGGCACCAAGGCCTGGTCCAATTTCTAATACCCATTCATCACCTTGAAGGTTGGCGCTGGCTACTATCTTGTTCACGATATTCTGATCAACCAAAAAATTCTGACCAAAACGCTTTTTAGTGTTAAAACCCCGTTCCTTCATGAGTTTCCGCACAAAGGAGGGATGGGCCATTTGGGTCACACCATTCACTCCTAATCCAACGTGGACGTTAGTCCTATGTGGACGTTAGTCCTATGTGGACGTTAGTCCTATGTGGACGTTAGTCC
>JAAZLB010000122.1 GCA_012799535.1 Bacillota bacterium
AGAACAGCAGCCTTCCCCTTTAGACTGGATGAATTCTTGGCCATGAACGTTGCACTCCTTCCTTGTCCAAAAAGCGCTGGAATTCTTCTAGATGCTCCCTATTTTCATAAACTTCATGAGGTGTAAGGGATTCTTGCAAGCAAAAATTCAAGAAAAGTCCTGCCACTTCCCCAATATTCCATTCCACAGGATGGAGTCGATAACAGCCATTAGTGATATGGGTGGTCCCAATGTTTTTACAGGCGGGGATCAGGTTTTTCACCCGGATGGGTAAAAAGGCCCCTAAGGGAATTTCAAAGGGAACAGAAGAAAAGTCTACATAATGTCTTAAACCTGTAGTAGGGTGGAGATCTACTCGGTAACTTCCTACCCCTACACTATCTGGAAAGCGAATCGGTTCTCCTTGACGGTCCTCTGTGTTCACATGTTTTTCTAAGATGGTAAACAGGGCTTTAATTCTTCTGGATTCGCGGATATAGGGGGCTTTAGCCAAACCATCTTCTGTATCAAAAACATCCTTGCGTAAACGTAGACCAGGATAACCCACTCCTCCATCAGGGCGTGGTGCTTCCGTTTGCATCCAATACAAAAGGGACAGGCTCAACTGTTTGGAGGCATGTAGATGTTTTTCCCGCTCTTCAGGACTAACATCAATAATTGGTCCTAACCAATAATCGTTTTGGGGCCAATTCACCACAGTAAGATCACTTTCATAAAGACCTGGTGCAAACTGACTCTTATCAATGATGCGGCGATAGGTCCACAGGTTAAATCGATTACTACTGGGGAAAAAGTCATATACTAATGGTTCTAAGGTATGGGGAACCACTCCCGCCCAGCTCAGTTG
Organism: Bacillota bacterium; assembly: GCA_012799535.1. Lineage (GTDB taxonomy): Bacteria > Bacillota > Limnochordia > Darwinibacteriales > Darwinibacteriaceae > UBA4996. The sequence continues at coordinate 848 of JAAZLB010000122.1, forward strand.
CTTGTCTGGCCAAAATGGTGCTTGGTATTCCCGCCAAAAATCATATTGCTCAGGTTTTTCGATGGTGTGGTCTTCGTTAGGCAAATAATCCATAGCAAAGCAGTAGGTGAAAGCTTGCATATCCATGGGATCACTTGCTCCAGGGGCAGCATGCCTTTCTCCAGTTTCCCCTTGGGACTCTCTACCAATGGTGTATTCAACACCTGCTAAAGGAAGTAAAGATCCTTCGTCGGTGGCATCTATAAAATAGGGTGCAGTGAGTACCACCTTTTTACCTTCCTTAGTGACCACCTCTACCGCTTCAATTTCATCACCCTTTGTTTCCACTTTTACGGCTTCAGTGTTCAAAAGCAATTTGAGCTTGCCACTATGGAGATAAGGTGCTAGTCTGTGCTCTAAAACTGCTAGAGCCACTTTCGGTTCATGGGCTATTTTACTTACTAAAGCGTTGCCAGGATTAAACTCTTCTCCCCTTGGGCCTGCGAGGGGATAGTAGGTAGCATAGAAATCTCGAACATCGTTACGAAAGCGCCGATAGCGCCTGGTAGATCCAAACATCTCAATCCAAGGATGCTCATCTGGTGGTACACCTTGGCTAGTTATTTGGCCACCAATCCAGTCGGTTTCTTCAGTAAGAATTACCTCTAATCCATTCTCTAGGGCCGACATGGCAGCAGCACAACCACCTAAACTCCCTCCAATAATCACAAGATCTGCTTTAAGTTCCTTCATAGTTCTTGTCCCTTTCTAAGTTCTCCGAATTAACATCTATCCTTTAATTGCCCCACTTGTGGTACCAGACATTAATTGCTTCTGGAAGATTAGGTAGACAATAATAACGGGGATAATGGACATGACAATACCTGCATACAGTGCACCAAAGTCAGTCTTGTACTGCATAACCATCATCAAATTAGCTAATGTTACTGGCAATGTTTTTAGTTTTGCATCAGTGATCAGAATAAGAGCAATCACATATTCGTTCCAAATCCC
>JAAZLB010000123.1 GCA_012799535.1 Bacillota bacterium
AAGACTTATTCACCTATTTAACTAACAAATGGAGTACTTTTGGTGAGAAATAGACATTCACCTGATCCCCTTCATTGTAAATCCCATGTTCAATCGGGGAAGACACTTCCGCCTGAATGCTTGTGCCTTGGACTAGCACAGTGTATTCCACCATGGAACCAAGATAGACGACCGAACTTACCACTCCAGTGGCGTAACTCTGCTCCCTACCTAAATGAACCGCTTCTGGTCTCAGTACCAGCTGCACTTTTGTGCCAGGATTGAGTTGTTGAGTATGTTCTACGGTGATTACTTGATCCCACATTTCCACATCCACAGTTTTGCCAACGGATTTCACCACTTCACCTTCGATGAAGTTAACCTTACCAATAAAGTCAGCCACAAAGGCAGAATTAGGTCGATTATAAATTTCCATGGGAGTTCCCGCTTGTTCGATCCTTCCCTCATTCATGACTACAATCCGATCAGAGATGGCCATAGCTTCCGCCTGATCGTGGGTCACATAAACTGCAGTAATTCCTAGATGCTGCTGAATTCGGCGAATTTCGGAGCGCATTTGCTCCCGCAATTTAGCATCTAGGTTAGATAAGGGTTCGTCAAACAAAAGCACACTAGGTTCATTCACAATGGCCCTGGCGAGGGCGACCCGTTGTTGTTGCCCACCAGAAAGCTGATCTGGCATACGCTTGCCTTTGCCTGCTAAACCCACTAAATCTAAAATAGCATCCACCCTTTGGGCAATTTCTGGTTTGGACATCTTCCGCACGGTTAAGCCAAAGCCCACATTGTCTTGCACTGTTAAATGGGGAAAGATGGCGTAATTTTGAAACACCATGGCACTATCCCGTCGATCTGGTGGAAGATTAGTCACCTCTAAATCGCCGAAGTAAATTTTACCTGCAGTGGGAATTTCAAATCCAGAGATCATCCGCAAAGCGGTAGTCTTCCCACAGCCAGAAGGACCAAGTAAAGTGACTAATTCCCCTTCTTTAATGTTGAGGGAGACGTCGTCAACCGCCACCACTTTCCGCCGGTTTTCATCTGGACTTTCGAATTCTTTACGTAAGTTTTTTAACACTACGCCCATTTGTTCTGTTCCCCCTCTAAAATCTGGTCTCGAATTTGACGCCAAGTAATCGATCAACGATGATCCGAATGATTAAGATGGCGATCAGAATAATTCCAACTAAAATCAAACTAAAGGCAGCAGCTGCTCCTAAGCGACCTGAACTCACTTGGGCTAAAATTTGCACCGTCATCAGGTTCCAGTCTGCAGAAACTAAGAAGATCGCTGCACTAATCGCGGTCATGGCACGCACAAAAGCAAAAACTAGCCCTGAGAAGAAAGCTGGTGAAATTAAAGGTAAAGTAATTCTTCGAAATACAGTCTGAGAATTAGCTCCCAAATCTGTAGCTGCTTCTTCAATCCCTGGATCAATTTGATGTAGGGCAGCAATTCCATTTTGAATACCCACTGGTACATAGCGAAACACAAAGTTTGCCACTAAAATTGTGAGGGTCCCAGTTAAAAGTAGGGGTTTTGTATTAAAGGCTAAAATATAACCAATACCCACAACCGTTCCAGGCAAGGCAAAACTGAGCATGGAGGTAAATTCCATGAGGTTCTTACCGATGAAGTTGCGCCGTACAACCAAGAAGGCAATAAACATACCTAAAATGCCACTAATGGGGGTGGATACCAAAGCCACAGTGACTGTATCCACGATGGTCTGATAACCTACATCCCAGACATAGCGGAAATTCCGCAAGGTAAAACTGTAATCGAAGCCCCAGGCTTGAGAGAAAGCACCAACAAAGATGATGCCGTAAAAGACTAGGACGATAATACTGACTAGGACACAGAATCCAAAGAGAATCCATTGCATGGTGCCTGATACAGATTTCACAGTGGAACGGGTAGGTTTACCAGAGACTGTCACATAGCTTTTTTTACTTACCCAATATTTCTGTAAGATAAAGGCAGTAACAGAAGGAATCAGCAAAATTACCGCCAAAGCCGCTCCACCGGCGAGATTGTACATCCCCGTAATCTCTAAATAAGCTTGCACCGCTAAGGTGGGATAATTACTACCAGCTAAGACTAGGGGGTTACCAAAGTCAGCAAGGGATTCGATGAAAATTACCAACAAAGCACTGGCAATCCCTGGTGCTGCCAAGGGTAAGGTGATTTTCCCAAACACCCGCCAGCGACTGGCTCCCAAATCGAAGGCT
>JAAZLB010000124.1 GCA_012799535.1 Bacillota bacterium
ATCCATGCTTGGCCAGATCTAAAAAAGTTTGCTGAAGGAAACATGGATTTAGCCAGAATAAAGCTATTAGATGCATTGGCCAGTTATGGGGGGGTTAGGCATGGTGAGATCATCGTGGTCTTTGATGCCTATGGAGTGGAGGGGCGTTTAGAAGAAATATTCAAGTATCACAATATTCATGTAGTATTCACTAAGGAAGCACAGACGGCGGATCAGTATATTGAAAAATTCGCCTTCGATCACAATAAGAAATATGAAATCACCGTTGCCACTTCCGATGGCTTACAACAAGTTATCATTAGGGGGGCTGGCTGTGCCTTGTTATCCGCTAGCGAATTAAGGGAAGAAGTAGAGCGGGCTAAAGAAAAGGCCAACCACTCATATCACAAAAAACAGAGAGTAACCTGTAATTCTCTTGAAGAGGTCTTACCTTCTGAGGCGCTAGAGAAGATGGAAAACCTTAAAGAGAATTAGAGCCAACTTCATGGATAGAAGTTGGCTCTAGGAATATATAGCTTGTTCTTTTATACGATCGCCCTTTTTAGAACTTGTATATCCAATTCGTGGGTGGCAATGGTTTTGTTTAGCGTTTTGACTTCTTGCTCTAATCGCTCGGTAGCTTCCCTGTTAGAGGTTATCTCCTTTTTCATCCCCGCCATCTCGGTTTTAATATCGGCAATATCCGCCCTTATTTCCGAGATTTCCTCCCTTATGCCATCAATCTCCCCTTTTATACCGGCGATCTCGCCTTTAATACCGGCGATCTCCCCTTTAATGCCAGCGACCTCCCCTTTAATGCCGGCGATCTCCGATTTCAGTTCTGTAAATTGCTCAGTAGCGTAGGAATAGAGACCCTCAATAAGATCGTAAATCTGTTCTAGTTCATTCTTATTGTCCATAAGGTTACCCCCTTAATTTCTCCTGGGCTGATTGGTATAATTCTTGATTTCGGTGGGAGAATCCTTCCCGCGCAAAGGGATTTTGCAACTAAGGCATACCTCCATATGCAATGCTCTTGACATTTGCCCTTTGATGAACTAACATTATCATTATCAATAATGATAATAAAAGAGGAAGAGTGTGCAATGGAATTTAAAATAAACACTATTTTGCATCCTGTTCGCATGCGGATCATGCAAAGCCTATTAGGAGGCAAAGAACTTACCGCTCAGGAAATCTCTAATAGAGTTTCTGATGTGCCCCAAGCCTCTTTATATAGGCACTTAAACAGACTACTCGAAGCGGAAGTATTAGAGGTAGTTGAAGAAAATAAAGTCAGGGGAACTATGGAAAAGGTCTATGCCTTGTCTAATCAGCTTGAAACTATGACAGCAAAGGAAGTCAAAGAAGCTTCTCCCCAAGAGCATTTTGGCTTTTTCTTCGGTTTTTTAACTAATTTGCTGGGAGATTATGAAGAGTATCTCCAGGGGGAAAACATCGATTTAGAGCAAGATGGAGTGAGTTACAGGCAGTTAAGCGTGTATTTAAGCGATGGGGAGTTAAGAAAGCTATTGACTGAGATTCGTGCAATCGTTGCGAAGGTCATAGAAAATGAACCAACAACTGAACGGCGTTTGAGAAGTATAACAACGATAGTTATTCCTAAAGACACAAGGGAAAAGGAGGATCAACATGGCGAATTTTCAGGAAGCAAGAGTGATAATTGAGGGTGAATATGCTTTAGCAGGTACCCTTACCATCCCTGAGGGATCAGGACCTTTTCCTGCAGTCTTATTAGTTGCTGGTTCGGGAGAGGTTGACCGGGACGGCAATTCGAGTAAAGGTAAGCTTTTCCCCAATATGTATAAAGACTTGGCGGAATTCATTAGTAACTTCGGTTTCATAACTCTGCGCGTTGATAAGCGGGGTGTTGGTGAGAGTGGAGGTGTCTTCTTAGAAACAGGGATGGTAGACTTGGTGGATGATGTAATTAGCAGTATTAGTTTCTTAGAGAATCATCCTCAAGTAGAAAAAATACTACTTCTTGGACATAGTGAAGGGTGTATACTGATCACCGCTGCCAATGCTCGGCGCGCAGTAGATGGTCTGATCTTTTTGTCAGGAGCAGCCGAGTCCATAGAGGATGCACTAACCAGGCAGAGACAATTGGTAATAGAAGAAATACTAAATATGAAGGGTCTGAAGGGCAAACTCGCTAGATTTTTGAAGCTAGAACAAAAAATCGAAAGCCAGGCCCAAAAACTGACTGATAAAATAATGAACTCCAACGATGCTGTAATAAAATACCAATTTCAAAGGATAAATGGGAAATGGTTTAGAGAACATTTTAGTTATGACCTCTTTGACGATCTTAAGAAAGTAACATGCCCATCATTGGCAATTACTGGTTCAAAAGATGTTCAGGCCACTCCGGAAAAAGTCTACGAACTACCCAAACTGGTGAATGGCCCTGGTGAAGCCCATATTATTAGAAACATGGACCATCTACTAAAAGAAGTGTTAGTAGAGATACCCGTTACTCAAGTGGTTAAAGCATACAAAAAGAATCAAAACAAACCCTTACACCCAGAATTGAAAAAGGTGCTTTCTGAGTGGTTAACTAGAGTTTATTAAATCTGCTAAGCAACAGGGAATTTCATTACATGCAGCGAAGATGGCATTAATTGTCTCTGAGGAGGTCGAATTAGATGAATGAAGGTGGATGGGCTTGGCACTCGCCCAAATCAGCACCATTTCGCTTGGCTGGACTACCATGGCTGAACCAAGATGGAGTTTATCGTAGATTGCCTGTGGATCCAGGTGTGGTCATTAGCAAAGATGTGGACGAACTAGCCAATTGCACCGCGGGAGTGCAGGTGCAATTTCAGACGGACAGTTCTCATATTGGGATCCGGGTTCAGTTACAGGGTACCGCTTGGATGCATCACATGGCCGCGACTGGGGAGGCAGGGGTTGACATTTACGTTGGAGAACCTTTAGCGCAACAGTCCATGGGTGCTGTTAACTTTGATGCCCGTTCTAGTCAATATGAAGGGACTTTGATAGAGTTTTTCGATGAACCCCAGGTTAGAAATATTACGATCAATCTTCCTCTCTACAAAGGAGTAGATGAGCTTGAAATTGGAATTAAACCTGGGAGTCGACTATTAGCGCCACCGCCTTATTCTAAACCAGGTTGTATTGTAGCCTACGGCACTTCAATTACTCAAGGGGGTTGTGCCACACGTCCTGGAATGGCCTATACCAACATCCTTAGCCGTCTTATGAATCAAGAGTTCGTTAACTTGGGCTTTTCCGGAAACGGAAAGGGAGAACCAGAATTGGCTCAACTGATCACTTCGATTCCTGACAAACGTTGTGTAATTTTGGATTATGAAGCGAATTGTGATACACCTTTGTATAAAAAGACCTTACCCCGCTTCATCCAAATTTTGCGAGAAGCTGAGGCTGAATTACCCATTGTTCTTGTTTCGCGCATTCCTTTCGCTAAAGAGATCTACAATCCAGAACTTCGCGCCAAGTGGCTGGAACGTTTTGATTTCCAGCACCAGCTGATCATGGATCTCCAAGAAGATGGTGATCGCAATATTTACTTCGTTAATGGGCAGCAAATACTTGGTGATAACTGGACTGAGTGCACTGTGGATGGAGTGCATTTAACTGATTTGGGCTTTTACCGTATGGCATCGTCTTTGCATCAGGTCTTGTGTGAAATACTGTAGAGAGACTAGAGCCAACTTTAAGGATAGAAGTTGGCTCTAGGAGTTTTTCCTTGCTTTTCTATACTACCCCTTTTCTTATTGGGGATACTGGATCGGGATTATGCTATAATAACTATATATAAAACTATATAAGGAATGAACTTCGTGACAGAAAATAATATTTGGACGAACAAATACTTCGTAGCGTTAATGGCGGTTATAGCTTGTATCTTATGGGGTAGTGCTTTTCCAGTCTTA
>JAAZLB010000125.1 GCA_012799535.1 Bacillota bacterium
CTTCGGTGAGGATGTTGAGGGTAATGTTTCCGTATTTGTCTACTTGCTGTACGGTGGCAGTTGCGGCCAAAACTCCTCCTATCCACGCTAGACTGAAAGTAATAACTAAAGCTAAAACAGTAAGTACTCGGCTTTTTTTATACACAAAACCCACCCTTTCTTAATGTTTTAATGACCATTCACAAACATATTATACCACGGGTTGGTTCGGAAAGGAAAGGATTTGGACTCTATAACTAGAACAGTATGGAGTAGTTGTTAGGAAGGGGCTTGAGTATGGAGACGTTGGCCATAACATTATTTGTAGCAACCTATCTGTTATTATTGCTTTTGCCGAGATTCAGGGCCCATATTGCCCTTTTGGGTGCGGGCCTATTTGTAGTCGCAGGAATTGTCCCTGCACATCTAGTGTGGGCTTTGGTTGACTGGAACGTAATCTTGATGATCGCAGGAACCATGGGGATCGTCTCCTTGTTTATAGCCTCCCGTATGCCAGCCTTATTAGCAGATCTAATTATTGAGCGTACCCCTAATATTCGCTGGGCTGTTGTAGCTTTAGCCCTTTTCGCGGGAATAATCTCCGCCTTTGTGGATAATGTTGCTACGGTTTTAATGGTAGCTCCGGTGGCCATCAGTGTGGCCCGAAAACAGGGCGTTTCCCCCGTAACTAGTGTGATTGCCGTGGCTATCTCTTCCAACTTACAAGGAGCAGCCACTTTAGTTGGTGATGCCACTTCGATTCTTTTAGGTGGTTATGCCAAGCTAGACTTTCTAGACTTTTTCTTTGTTCATGGTAGACCGGGCTTATTCTGGATTGTGCAGGCAGGGGCTTTAGTTGCTACTATTGTTTTATTTTGGACTCTTCGCACTAATACTCAAAAGGTTCAGCCCCAAGGGCGAACCAAGGTGGAAGATTACTTTCCTACCTTACTTCTGACCTCTATGGTGGCCTTATTAATCCTAGCCTCCTTTATTCCTCAAAAACCTTCAATTACAAACGGTTTAATCTGTGTAGTCCTTTTAATGGTGGGTTTGCTTCGAGAAGTGCTCCGTGGCGGCGGGATTAAAGTGGTGGGGAGTACGTTGGCGGAAATTGATCTTTTTACTCTTTTTCTACTTGTAGGACTTTTTGTAGTTGTAGGTGGTTTAACTGAAGTGGGTGTGATTGATCAATTTAGTGTGCTTGTGGTTAAATTGGGCCAAGGCAATATCTTTCTAATTTATACGTTAGTGGTTTGGCTTTCTGTATTGATTTCTGGTTTTGTGGACAATATTCCCTATGTAGCCACTATGCTACCGGTAGTAGGTGGTGTTTCCACTCTTTTGGGTGTGGACCCAAACCTCCTTTATTTTGGGCTTTTAGTAGGTGCCACCCTCGGTGGAAATCTTACACCTATCGGGGCTTCCGCCAATATCACTGCCTTAGGTCTTTTGCGGAAAGAGGGGTATGAAGTTGGTGCTGGTGAGTTCATGCGTCTTAGTGTGCCCTTTACCTTAGCTGCGGTATTTACAGGTTATGTTTTACTGTGGCTTGTTTGGGGTGGAACAGTGTGATTGGCACTAGAAATGAAGGTTCTTTACATGCTAGCCTTAAGGAATATTATTGGCAACCTGGTGATCTTGTAGAAGGTAATGTTGATGGATACATCATTGATTTGGTCCAAAAGGATCGTTTGGTGGAAATTCAGACCTCCAATTTTGGGGCTTTAAAGGGTAAATTGACCAATTTATTGCTGGGTTACCAGGTTCTCTTAGTTTATCCCATTGCCCTGGAAAGGGAGCTGGTGCAGGTGGCCCCAGAAACGGGGGAACTTTTGAGCACTCGTAAGTCCCCCAAGAAGGGTACAGTGTATGACCTTTTTTCAGAATTAGTACGTATTCCCCATTTGCTAACTCACCCCAACCTTACTGTTGAGGTCCTTTTAGTGCGGGATCAGGAGTTTCGCTGCCCCGATGGGAAGGGGAGTTGGCGGAGACGGGGAGTAAGCATTGTGGATCGCCGCTTAGTTCAGGTAGTGGAAAAAAGAACTTTCACTGCCCCTACTGACTATTTGGAGGTGATTCCTCCAGAACTTGCTTGTCCCTTCACCAACAAGGAACTGGCTGAAGCTTGCCAAATCCGGGTTTCTCAAGCCCGCAAGGTAAGCTATACATTAAAAAAGGCAGGCCTTCTCATGGAAGTGGGAAAAATCGGCAATGCAATCCTCCACGAGAGGGTATCCAATCAAAAGTTATCCACAATATACACAGGTTACCCACAAGACACCGCGTAAAACAAAAGTTCTTACCCGATATTTAGTGGATCTTTCAATTGGTAATGTATACTAATAGGAATATTGCCAGCTAATTACCAATGTGGTATAGTAATAATTAACACTTTCAATAAAAGAAGGGAGAATCAGTTGATGAGAATTATGACTGAACAGAACTTAAGGGACGCTTTTGCTGGTGAAAGTCAAGCACACATGAAGTACCAAATTTATAGTGATGTTGCAGAAAAGGAAGGTTTTCCAAATGTGGCCAGATTGTTTAAGGCCATTGCTTATGCAGAACTAGTTCATGCACGCAACCATCTTAAAGAATTAGGGGGCATTAGTGGTTCCACTGACAATCTCCAAGATGCTATTGATGGTGAAAACTTTGAAATTGAAGAAATGTATCCTGCTTACAAGGTAGTCGCAGAATTACAGGAAGAAAAGGGAGCAGTTCGCTCCACCCATTACGCTTTAGAAGCAGAGAAGATCCATTCTAAGATGTACACCGATGCCAAGCAAGTTGTAATGGAAAAGAAGGACATTGAAATTGGCACCATTCAAATCTGTGATGTTTGTGGTTATACCCATGATGGTGACGCACCAGAGAAGTGCCCCATCTGCAGTGCACCAAAGAGCAAGTTCCTATCCTTTTAATTGATAAAGGGGGTAAGATATGCGTACCTTTAACATCAAAATTGGGGGCGAGGCGGGGCAAGGTCTAGTGTCTATCGGGAATATCCTTCTAAGGGCTATTACCAAAGAGGGATGGTACCTCTTTGCCCACCAGGACTATGAGTCCAGGATTCGGGGGGGTCACAACTTTTTCCAAATCCGTCTTGGAGATCAACCAGTTTCGTCTTGGGAAAAGGAAGTTGACGTGCTCGTTGCCCTCGATAAGACTACAGTCACATTGGGACAAGAGGAATTGCGCAGTGACGGTTTTATCATTTACGATCCAGATGTTTTAGGGGACGAAGCAGATACCTTACTTAATCAAAGAAATTCCATTGCTCTACCTTTCGTTCGTGTAGTTGAAGAGCTAGATCAGCCTAAAATTATGGCTAACTCAGTTGCAGCTGGGGCCATTTGGGCTTTTCTGAGTGATGATCTAACAGTAATGCAAGAAACGTTAGAAATAATCTTTGCTAACCGCAGCAGGGAGATTGTGGTGGGTAACCAATTGGTGGCTGAGGCTGGTTTTGCCAAAGTGCAAGAGATAATTGGCGAGCGGGCTAAGCCCGCTAAGCCTGCCCATCCTGGTGAAAGGCTCCTGTTAAAGGGTAACGATGCGTTGCCTTTAGGTGCCTTGGCTGCAGGATTGAAATTTATGAGTGCCTATCCCATGACCCCTGCCACAGGTGTGACGGAGTTCATTGCCCATTACGGACAGGATGCTAAAGTAGTTATGGAACAGGCAGAAGATGAGATTTCCGCAATTAATATGACTATTGGAGCTAGCTATACGGGGGTGAGGGCCATGACCGCCACTTCTGGTGGAGGGTTTGCCCTCATGACTGAGGCCCTCAGTTTAGCCGGTTCTGCGGAAATACCTGTTGTGGTAATCAATGCCCAACGACCAGGACCTAGTACTGGCTTGCCTACCAGAACAGAACAGGGCGATCTGAGTTTCGCTGTGGCTATGTCTTTTGGGGACTTTCCTAGGGCGGTTTTGGCACCAGGCGATGTAGAAGAAGCCTTTTACCTCATGGGGGAAGCTTTTAATTTGGCGGAAGAGTATCAAATGCCCGTGGTGGTGTTAAGTGATCAGCACTTAGCAGACTCTTACACAACTGTGCCACCTTTTGATCTAAAGAAAGTTGAGATCCGACGGGGTAAGGTGATTGCCGGCCCCGAAGCGGGACCAGAGTATCTTCGTTATCAATTCACGGAAGATGGTATTTCACCTAGGCTCTACCCAGGCTTTGGTAAGGGTTTAGTAGTTAGTGCTGGTGACGAGCATGATGAAGCTGGCCATCTCATTGAAGATGGTGAAGCCCGGAAGAAGATGATGGAAAAACGCATGGCGAAGCAAAAGCTTGTGGAGGCTAGAGCCCTTGAGCCTGTCCTCTGTGGTTCTGACGAACCGGAGGTTATCTTAATTGGTTTTGGTTCCACCAAGGGAGCTATTGCTGAAGCGGTGCACATTCTTAATCAGGAAGGCTGTAAAGTACAAGGGGTCCACTTACCTCAGGTCTTCCCTTTGCCATCTAGTCTAGAAGACATTTTGCAAGAACCAGGTCGCAAGTTTATTGTGGAGAGCAACTATTCAGGACAGTTAGAAGCTTTGATTGCTGCCCGTTTTGCGTGGAAGCCTACAGGAAGCATTAGGCGTTATGATGGTCGACCCATCAATGCTGAGTATATTCTTAGCACGCTTCAGGGAGGTGTGTGCCGTGGCAAATAGGGGTAATGAATTTAATATATGCAAAGAAACCGCTTGGTGTCCTGGATGTGGCAACTTCGGAATTATTCGCTCCCTATCCCAAGCGTTACAAGAATTAGGGTTGCGACAAAATGAAGTGCTGTTCGTGTCGGGGATTGGGCAAGCGGGTAAAACACCCCATTATATCAAGGGTAATGTACTCAATACCTTACACGGAAGGACCTTGCCTACCGCAACAGGTGCTAAGCTTGCCAATGGTGATTTAACCGTAATCGCCATTGGAGGCGATGGTGATGGTTATGCGGAAGGTGGTAACCATTTTCTCCATGCTATACGCAAAAATGTGAATATCACTTATCTAGTCCACGATAATCAGGTCTTTGGTTTGACGAAGGGGCAAGCTTCACCCCGCTCAGATCTGGGAATGGTTACTGGAACTACGCCCCAGGGGGTAGAGAACGAGGCTTTCAATCCACTAGCAACTGCCATAACACTCAATGGCGGATTTGTGGCTCGTAGTTATGCTGGAGATCAAGCCCATCTGACCAGAACTATCAAGGCAGCTGTTGAACATGAGGGCTTTGCCTTAGTTGATATTTTGCAACCTTGTGTGACCTTCAATAAAATCAACACTTACCAGTTTTATCGTGAGCGTGTGTATGATTTAGATCAAGAGGAGGGTTATGATCGCACAAATCGACAAGAAGCATGGGCTAGAACTTGGGAGTGGGGTGACAAAATCCCCATTGGTATTTTTTATCAGGTGGAAAGACCCACCCTAGGGGACCATTTTAGTGCGATTTTAGATCAACCTCTAGTGAGACAAGAATATGATTCCACGTTTGTGCGTCAGTTAATTGACCAATTGAAAATTGGCTAAGTAAAAAGAGGAAACGGAGGATGCCCTTCTTCAAAGGGGTAGACCTCCGTTTTGCTGCTTTTATTAACAGGATTTCTTCTACTGAGAGGCGAATTCAATAAATTGAATAAATATAGAAAAGGGAATGAGTAAAGTGGCAGCAAATCCTCTGCAGGCTTATGCCAAGGGCAAGGTCCTTTTTGTTCCAGGGGACCAGCCCTCAGCAGTCTATCTAGTTTTGGACGGTACAGTTATCGCTTCTCAAGGTGAAGAAAATGTCACTTTAGGTCAAGGAGCCATCATAGGAGATGTGGCTTTTTTCCAAGAAACGGACCATTTTTATGCAGCTGTTTGTGCCACCGATGTTAAGGCATTGGAGATGACTAAAGACAATATTAAAGAAGTCTTTGAAAAACAACCGCTTATTGCCTGTTCACTTTTGCGCGAACTGGCCATTGCTGCAACCAAGGTGGGGCAGATGTATTTTGAACAAGGAGTAGAACAGCCTGACCGTGAGGAAGTGGGGTCAATTGGCAACTTACTTCCAGAAGGTCACCCGGTGTTTACAGGACGGGCACCCGCTTCTCACAATGAATTACTGTTTTCCACTGAGGTGGATTGCCCCATTTGTAAAACAAGGTTTACTGCCATGAGAACCAGAACTTCTCGCTTACAAGCGGCAGAACATCGGCCGGATTTTCGGGCCATCTATCGCAATTTTGAACCTAATTTCTATTATATCTGGGTTTGCCCTAATTGTTTGTTTGCCTATCCTGAAAGGCAATATGGACGCATCTCCCAAAGTGCCATTAGGCGTGGACAGGCTTACTTAGAAGAGCATCCACCCCAATCCTCTTTTGTTTTTGATGGGCAAAGGACCCTTAATCAGGTGATTACTTCTTATTATCTAGCCCTGAATACCTTTGAGGTGGTTAAGGCTACACCGGAGCAATGGGCCAATCTGTGGTTGCGTTTAGTCTGGATTTATGAAGATTTAAATGAGGAAGCCCTAGCCAAGAAGGCTGCCGAGAACGCTTATAGATATTTTTCAGAGGCCATGTCCACCACCTCTAGAAGTGCAGCAGGCGATCAACAGCTGTATATAATCATGGGAGAATTAGACCTCCGCCTTGGCAGAGGGGGAGACGCTTTCCGTAATTTCCATAGTGCCGCGACTATGACTGGTGGAGATCCTCGTTATAAGAGGATGGCTTCTGATCGGATTCAAGACCTACGGGAGTCTAGGGAGGGTTAGTCGAGAATTAAATTTCGGAAGTTGGGCACAGACTAATAACGAGTTGACTACGATTCTCTTGGAAGGAGTAGGGTTGTGCCCGAAAAGAAGCAGACAAACAAAAAGAAAAAAGGTGTCCAAAGTCTAGAACAGCAGTTGGAAAACACCCGGGAACGGAATCTTATCCCAATTCTATCTGGTTTAATAGCCAAAGAGCTGGCCAATTCTTGGTGTGAAATTCCGTTGAATTAAAGATGATCGTGTGCTATACTGAATTTAACTCGGGCCCGTAGCTCAGGGGATAGAGCAACGGTTTCCTAAACCGTGTGTCGGACGTTCGATTCGTCTCGGGCCCGCCATTTAATATCGATGAATAAAGAGTTTAAAGCCAGTACCCCTAGAGGGTATACTGGCTTTTTGTCATTTTACTGCAATTTTTACTGCAATCTTTTTTGGCAACGTTGACTCTAAGCGTTGGGTGAACAAGCAGAAGGGGCCTTGTGGTAAGACCTTCCTGTTTTCCAATCGGGAATAGCTTAGGCTACCGTTAGTCTTCTGTGTTTATA
>JAAZLB010000126.1 GCA_012799535.1 Bacillota bacterium
AAGGTTGTTTACGGTTGAAAATAACCTCGTCCATAATCCAGCGAGAATCAGCAATCGCCTCAGGACTAGCCATGATAATATTACCGCCAGTAAAGGTGCCTTCTTTCAACTTAAAGTAGGTGCGTACTGTTTCAGGATACACCTGTAGATTCGCCTCTTTAGAAATAAGGGGATAATAAATTTCCGCATCTAATTCTGCACATCGGTCCACAAAATCATCTATACATTCAGGATGAATAAAAGGAATGTCCGCGGTAACATACAACACCATGTTCTTTTTTTCTAGGGCATTTAAGCCAATAAAAATATTATCTGTAAGGGTATCTCCCGACTCTACTAAAGTGACATGAGGTGGCAAAGCGTCCTTAATTTCCAAAGGGCCCACCACAAGGAGATTCTCTACACTCTTCGAGTTCTGCAATGTTTCTATGACGTAATTGACCATAGGTTTACCATGAATCGGGATAGTCGCCTCCCATTTTTCGCCGCTTACTTCTTTTAATTGACCGTTATTGGGGGCTCCCGCCAAGACTACGGCATCCACTTTCATCCTAAGTCTCCTCCGTTCATCTGATCCACACCTCTTGGTACTGGGTGAACCAGGAAAACTTGCCCTTGTTCTGCCCATTTGCCTTGAAATGCTTGGGCGTCTTCGCTGTCCGCAAAAATACCAAACACAGTGGTTCCACTTCCGGACATGAGGGCTCCAAGGGCTTTTGCATCTAAAAGACGTTCTTTCCAAACCCTTACCGCTGGGACTAAATCCACTGTTACAGTTTCTAAAGCGTTAGCTAGCTTAGGCCCTAGTTGTTGCAAAGACAGTTTTTTATTCAGTCCCTCTACTAACCTCGCAGTGGAGCTTCCACCGTAGGCGCTTGGAGCGAGGTGTTGATAGACTTCCCTCGTAGAAACGCCCTGTGTGGGCTTAATTAGTATTATTGCTACTTGGGGGAAGGGATTTAGGGGGGTGATTTGCTCCCCGATCCCCTGAACCAAAGCGGTGCCCCCTTGTAAGCAAAAGGGAACATCTGCGCCTAATTGAAGACCTAGGTTTTGTAATTCTTGAAGAGTTAAGTTCGTATCATACAGCTGATTCAGACCATAAAGTACAGCAGCAGCATCTGTGCTTCCGCCACCTAATCCTGCCTGAACCGGAATTTTTTTGCTCAGTTCGATGCGCACACCCCCAGTGACACCCGTATAGTTTTGAAAGGCAGTTACTGCGCGCCAACAAATATTGCGCTGATCCGTTGGCACTGCGGGGTGATCTGTCACAAGGGTGATTCCCTTGGCTTGTCGCTTGAGGGAAAGCTGATCCGCGAGGGAGATGGATTGCATCACACTTTCCAACAGGTGATAGCCATCACTTCTGCGACCTACCACATCCAAGGTAAGATTAATTTTGCCGTAGGCCTGGAGATTTATTTGATCCATTGTACTCCCCCTGTCCTACTTTTATTTCAGCATTAAATAGAAAATTCCTCCTAGCTTCGGGATAAGAGTAACCAAGCACCTAGGGCCATGAGAGCTAAACCTAGTGCCTTAAGGTAATTAAAGGGCAAGGGCTCAACTCCAAACCACCCGAGAAAATCTATTAAAGCGGCAGTGGAAACCTGCCCTACAATAATTGCAGTAGTAGCAGGGGCAACACCCACCTTAGGTATAGAGGCCACCACCAAGTAAACAATTCCAACCCCCAGAAGTCCACCGAGATAAGTGTACCACGGAGCCTGGCTATAGTTTTGCCACTTGCCGGCCCCAAACCCAGTCAGAAGAAGCACTAATCCCAGAAGAGAACCTACCACGTGAACCACAAATGTTGCCTCCAAGAGACCTATCACCTTGCCAAGGGCCGAATTCAAAGCGCCCTGGAGAGCCATGAGTACACCAGAAAGAGCTGCAAACACTAAGGGGAGCATAGCAACACCCTTTCCATCTTTTCCCCTTAGTATATCCAAAAGACCTAAAAAAAGTTAGAGCCCTTTAGCAAGGGTTCACCTGCTAGAGGGCTCGGGGCATTTTCTTGATTATCTAGGAATGCAGAGACGATCTCCTGGTTTGAGCAAGTCTGGATTGTTTTGCAAACTTGGATTAGCCTGTAAAATGGCCTCATCAGTGGTGTGGTATTGGCGGGCCAATTTCCAAACTGAATCACCATTTTGCACAAATACATAGGTTAAGGTGGGGGGATCTTCTGGCGGTGGTTCTACTTCGACTGCCTCCACTACCACTTCCACCTCCAAGTACTCCACAACGCTGACTAGAGCACGAATGTTTAGGGCCACTTCCACCGTTTCCCGGTTAATTAAATCTGGTTGGATTTGCTGGACACTCAGCTTAATTTGAGGTTGCATACCAGATTCTAAACCGGAGATGATTAAGGTTTGTTGGAAGGGGATGACCTCTGGAAATAATCCCCGATACAAAGGTTTAGTATCTTCTTCAGAATGGGCTAAGTAAAACAGCTCCACATCCACAACACCTTCAAGAACGATCTTATCCTCATCTACTTCATAATCAGTGAGGTGGACCACTGCTCCACTTCGTAACAACTCTCGAACGGGAGGTAGCCGTTGGCCGATTTCAATCAGACCCCTCACGACCCATTGCTGATCTTTTTCAGTGACAAAGCTATCAACACCTACTACTTCTTTACGCACTTGGACTTGATTGCCTGGGCTGGATATCTCTGTTAACACCCGTGCCGGACTCCGCTCCTGCAGGTTTATGTTCCCTTCAATTTGCAGTTCAGTACGAATAGCCCGACCTTCGTTAACCCCAAAAGCTTGGCAGCTTGCTTGAAGTTGTTCTTGAAACACCATGTCTGGCACAATTTTTCCTTTTTCAAAACTTAGTTCAAAGGGTAAAACGTCACTAAAAACTTGTTCGTGAACACTATAATCTGCCGCTTCGAACAAAATCGCTAAAGTGGAGGTACCTCGCAGAATAAGTTTGCCCTGAGTTACTTCCCGTTCTTTAATTTGTAAGTGGGGATGGACATCTAAAACTGTCTGTAACGATGGTGTTTCTTCGGGAAACTCTAATATCGCAGTAAGGTCCTTCTCTACTTCCAGTTTCACTGGTGGTATCAAGGGATTCAATAATAAACCATCTGTGGTTAATTTTATGGGTTTAGCAATGTTTACATCGCCTATGGCCAGATACTCCCTGATGTGGTCTACCCGTACAGTAGTGGCCACAATCAAATCCACATCTAGAGAATATTGTCCTGAGCGCAAATCCCATTCACAAACCAAGATTGTACTTTCTACCTCCGGAATCATGCCCGGTTGTGCCCCGATTAGTTCAACATAGTGATCAAAGGGGAGGGCACCAGGCCATTCCACCCGTCTTAATCCAGCTTGTTCTCCTTCTAGGGTTTCAGGCGCATAAACCATCATGAGATCGATTGCTCCCTGAACATAAACCCGGTCCTGATCTATAGTGGCTGATTGCAAGACCGGAGTACCTTTGACCCAGACCACTCGTCCGATGGGAGCTGCTGTGCTCGGTAGATCCATTCTGCCCTGTAAAACAGTCTGAAGTGTATTTTCCCCCAATCGATTTACCGCGACAAGGCGGTTTTCTTTAACACTTAGGCTCATTTCTCTCTCCCCCTTTTAGCCATAGATTGACAACTTTCCCTAATATCTATGAACACAGCCTGCAAAACATGTCTCTTCCCAGAAAAAATCA
>JAAZLB010000127.1 GCA_012799535.1 Bacillota bacterium
AAGTGGCTGAACGGTAGACGCGCTGCGTTCAGGGCGCAGTGGGCTAAAGCCCGTGTGGGTTCAAATCCCACCTTCGGCACCATTATGCAAATTAACCCCAGTTTAGCTGGGGTTTTGTTGTTTTTTGAACGAAGTTGCTCATCAAATGACCATCTGATAGAAAGTGGTGCTTCCTTGGAGCCTGAAAGCTACCACCTATTGGCTCTATGTTCGAGTTTTTTCTTTCCGGGATCCCTCTCATGTTCTCTCCGTCCGAAAAATTCATCTTCGAAAGCTACTATGGGATCATACCAGTCTGCTTTGGCCTTAGCCCACTCTATCCATTCAATCATCTTCTCATCTGATTTTTTCGTCTGCTCAAGTACCGCGATATATCTCCTAATCTTAGATGCGGTGTCGTAATCCTCTGCAAGATTCGTTAGGGCAAGTGTCCTGTCAACTTCGAGATTATAACGTTGGCGCCACTCTTCTTTGCGCCGTAGTTCCTCTTGATAACTACGTTCTGCATCTTCACGAGCTTCACGGGCTTTTTTTATGCTCTCAGCAGCTTCGTAGAGTTCGATCATGATATCGCCCAATCGATCCTCCAAGACATATGACTGGCAGTCGCGGAAGGACCTCTTTCCGTCAATGACCACCTTAAGTCTACCATTAAATATATAGTCATACTTGCGAATTTGCGGCTTGGAAGCCCATGAATATCGTTTTCTATCTTCCTCATACTTTAGAAGTTTCATATTTTCTTCTTTAGTAGGGACGTGCGGAACCTTATCCGTAGACTCTGAAAACGAAAGTATTACCGTTTCACCATTAACGAGAAAATTGAGATCATCTGTCAACGAACACCCCAATGGCTCCAAAGCCCTGGTGAGTGCTTCGATAATTCGATAAACCCGATGGATAGTATCATCAGAAACCGATTCAGCTAATGTTGGTGCCGGAGTCCTACCTCGACCTCGTCTTTCGCTATTGTGCTCTTCTTTTCTCCAATCAGCGATAACTTGATGATGGCTGTTAATTTTCGGATGCTTACGAGTTCCCTTACTGGGCAACGAAGCTTGAGATGCGATTGCTAGTATGAGTTCTCGCTCTTCCTCACTTAAAAACTCGAGAGTTTCTTTATCTGTTCTCCGTTGAGAATTCGAACCTGTCCGAACACCCGTTTTCTGCGTTACCGCGTCGTTTTTCGGGAGTGGTTTGATCGTAACTGATTTACCGGCACGTAGTTTTGCCCAGTACCCCCTAGATGGCTTAGGAATGTCCAGGGCCTTGCACACCTTATGTATAGCTACATCGGAGACCCCGTATCGTTTGGCAATCTCAGTTATCGGAGCCTCCCACACTTCCTTGTAAAGCGTTTCACGATCATACACATTATAAGTCTGACCGTATGAAGTATATGTTTCAGGTCCTCGACCCACATTTCCCTCAATATTCGCGGTTGCTACAGTATCAGTCATCTGGGGATGAACAGTTTCATTCCCTTCTGGTGTGCCCCTGGATGAAACCTGCGAATCTGACACGATGAGGTTTGACGATGATAAATGTTTTTCTATTCCTTCCTGAGTACGCTGATAAGCCTTGTGTATGGATACAACAGAATCACTAGGTGCCGATAACGCGGGTCTCATAGTAGGCTTACCATGACGAAGTTGGGTCCAGTATCCCGGTGGAGGAACAGGTATGTCTGCCTCTTTTACCTGCTGCATGAGGTCTGCATACGGAATATCCAACTTTCTTGCTAACCCGGCTACGGATTTTCCCCAAATTTCATCATACAGTTGTTTTCGTGTCAGTTGAATCACAGGTCCTTGTTCCACACTGATATCCCCCTCTACCATCACTGGCTCAGCTAATGGCTTGACCGACTCTGGTGCTATTTTGGGCTGTACCGATGCAGACAGAGCACTTTCATATTCATTGATAACAGGTTTCAAATCCATTTTTACCTCAAGAAGTTCTTTTTCCGATCTCTCCTCAGCCAGTATAGCGTTAAATTGCTTCATCCCTCCAATTCCTCGTTTTCGCTTAATAGAAAAAGCAGGTCACGTTTCATTTCCTCAAAATGCGAAATGATCATGTTCAGGTTCTTTTCAATATTTTGAACCTGGACCTCGTTGATTTTACCATACTTGTAAGCGATTAATCGTTCTGCAACAATATGATAACTCCAGCTATCTCTATGCCTGTCCACGTTTTGGATGGCGAAACCAATCGGTAGCAAGTTGTTTCTCATTCCGATACTGACTGCCATCGGTGAGATTCCTAGGTACTGTCCGGCAATCTGGCATGTAATCTTCTTCATACTTCTTATTTCTTCATCGGAATATTTATTAGACACACGTTTCACCTCCCTAAACATGGACTGCATTTCTGAAGTTTTTGGTTGCAACGCTAGATTCCACTGCATAGAGTGCTTGAACGTTACACCTTACTATATGTTGCCAGAGTCTCAAGTCGTCTTCGCACAATAGGTATAGACTCATTTAACAAAATAATGCGTTTGCCGTGAGATCAATGCGATGTGCCGGGTACAAAAAACTCGTTAATTCCCCTTTCAACAGTGGCAGTAGGATGTACAGCATAAGAACGGACATCAATTTTATTCTTGATATCTAATATGGCACTGCTGGCTCTAGAATAATAGTATAGGCAGCACTTTTTAAATTTTTTCCCACTCCCACACGCGCATAGATCATTCCTTCCCATCCCTTCAAACTTCAACATCTTCATTCCTGCAAGGAAATCCCACACTTGTCGTTCTTCAGGATAAAAGAAAACCTCCTTTTTCAAAGTGGCACCAGCTACAGCCCCGGAATCATATACCATACGAACACCTGAAGGTGAGCGGTACACAAAACTCTCCATAGACTCTCTCAAAAAAGCCTCGTTATACCCCACACACTTTCTATAACTGTTGTTGAGAATCGTCCT
Organism: Bacillota bacterium; assembly: GCA_012799535.1. Classification (GTDB taxonomy): domain Bacteria; phylum Bacillota; class Limnochordia; order Darwinibacteriales; family Darwinibacteriaceae; genus UBA4996. The sequence continues at coordinate 2,935 of JAAZLB010000127.1, forward strand.
ATTAACTTCATGAACCTGCTCTGCTGTAAGCACGTTATGTTTCTCTGGAACAATATAGTCGGGAGTTTTCCCGTGCGAATAGACTGCATAGTAAGAGCAACTAATCGGAATTAGTATAATTACATCTCGTAGCCCCATATTTCTGTTACTAATATTACTAAATTGATTCTTGACTGCTAATCCAGCCGTAGATAAATATTGGTCACTCAAGAGAAAACCCCGATCCTCACTCTTTATCACCGCAAAATCATAGTGGCGTTCGATTGTCTTAGCGAGGCTTCGTATGTACTCAGACCGCATAAGATTCTGCAGCAGAGACACAACTCGTTCCTGTCTTTCTCGTTCATCAAATCCATACTCGTAAAATAGGGCACCACTTCTGTAGTAGAAGATTATGAACTCCCGTAAATACTTTCGCACTTGCTTCTTGATAGCGTCCAAGGACCCACTATCGCCCAGAGAATCAATATCCGAAGCCATTCGATCAAGTGCTGGCGACAAATAATTCTCTATTCTATGAAAATATGTTTCAAGGATGTTCTGGGGCAAGATAGGGTGCTCGTAAATAAACCTCTCTGACATTGCCTGAGAACGATTAGTTCGGTATACTTTTCCTTCCTTTACCAACGCCTCATATAGTTGGCCTTTTGAGTTGGCGAAATGCTTCAAGATGCACGCAGGAACATAATGCTGGTTCTTTGTAACCATACTTTTCAAACACCACCCTTGCCACGAGAAAAAAAGCGACTTATGGCTATACTTACTCGATTTTCCAAAATAATCCTGCCACAACATAAAATGCAGTGTAGGCCCCAGAGGGATCGCTCCTACACTGCTTTAGGTGCTAATGTCTGTGACAGGATTATTTCAAATCTGCAGGGCATCACCTAACAGTCTAGCCGCCTGGTCTTGCATTGTGGGCGTGACATGCGAATACCGATTGAGCGTCATGCTAATATCCGAATGTCCAAGACGCTCCTGTACAATTTTCGGATTTACCCCCTTTGCCAATAATAGTGTGGCACAAGTGTGCCGCAAATCGTGAAACCGGA
>JAAZLB010000010.1 GCA_012799535.1 Bacillota bacterium
ACTTAATTCGCCCAAAATCGTTCGTAAGTCTCGAAAGTTACCTCTAACTAAAGTAACTTGACTACTGTAGGTAGCCAGGCGATATTTGGCTCTTTCAAGAGCCTCCGGGTCCTGGTCAATCCCGACAAGTTTGATGGTTGGTTCTGTAGCCAAGAGACCGAGGCTATGTCCCGCTGCCCCAAGCGTGCAATCAACGTAAGTTCCGCCAGGTTTTAAGGCTAGAGACTCTATTGTTTCTTGAAACAATACTGGTTCGTGGGCGAAATTCACTAGACCACCCTCTTAATTTAAATTCCTAAATCCACGATGTTTTCAGCAATATCTTCAAAAGACTCCTCTGCCATGCTCACATAGGATTCCCATTTTTCCTTACTCCAAATTTCAACTCGACTCGAAACCCCAATCACCACAGCATCTTTATCTATAGAGGCAAAATCCCGAAGATTCTGAGGTAGGATGATGCGACCCTGTTTATCGAGTTCGCATTCGGTAGCCCCTGAAAAAAGAAAGCGGACGAATTGGCGCGCATCTGCCTTGGTTAATGGTAAGGTCTTGAGCTTTGCTTCTAAAACACTCCACTCTTCTGCTGGGAACAAAAACAAACAGTTGTCTAGTCCCCTGGTTAAGACCGCACCTTCCCCAAGCTCTTCTCGAAATTTGGCTGGAATGATTAGACGCCCTTTGGCATCTAGGCTATGTTGGTATTCGCCCATGAACATCCCCAAGTCCACCTTTCCGAGAATTCCGCCCCACTTTCCCCCACTTGTCACCACTTTGTTGAACATATTCTCCCTATCACTACCAATTCCTGCTAAGAAAAATAAAATTTACATGAAAAAAACCCGAACATCACGGGATTCAAAATGAAAACCGGAGTTCAGGTTTATTTTTCTGTTCTGAGTGGACCGATAAGCCGAGTTCTGTCGTGGATGATCATCTATCTAGGACCTTAGTTGCCTAAGATCTCATGCGGTCAACCCGGAAGTTTAGCGAGACGAGCAGCCTCTCCTTCCCTATTTGACCTTGCTCCAAATGGGGTTTACCTAGCCGATTAGTCGCCTAATCGCTGGTGAGCTCTTACCTCACCTTTTCACCCTTACCTCAAAACGAGATCTTCTTCTTGAGGCGGTTTGTCTCTGTGGCACTAGCCTTGAAGTCACCTTCACTGGGCGTTACCCAGCATTCTGCTCTACGGAGCTCGGACTTTCCTCAAAGGTATACCTTCGCGATCACCTAGTCCACTCAGGATATTTATTATAACATAGAAACATCACTTTTAAAACGAAAAGGGATTGGCACTAGTTTCCTCAATAATGTCCAGTTCTAAGTTATGGGCACGTAAGTAACTGGCTAGTTTTCCTACCATAATTCTTTCTGTACCAAAATGCCCCCCATCCAGGACACATAATCCCATATTCAAGGCATCAACTGCATTGTGGTAAGAGACATCGCCGGTGATTAGTACTTGGGCACCGGCTTGTTTAGCCTCAGTGATAAAACTACCACCAGAGCCTCCCACAACTGCCACCGTTTCGATAATTTCTTCAGGTTCACCCACCATTCTTACAGGGTGCCCTAAAACCTGCTCAACTTTTTTCTTTAACTGAGCTAAAGTTTGGGGTGCGACTCTTCCCACCCGCCCTAAACCTACTTCTTCTCGAGGATTGGAGGACAGAATCTTAATCCCTTCTAAGTGAAGTTCCTCCGCTAACCACTGATTAAGACCTAGTGGTGCCTGATCCAGATTTGTATGACTGACATAGAGGGATATGTTGTTTTGCACTAAATCCCAAATCAAAGCGCCGGTGGGTTGGTCTTTGCGAATTCCTTGTAAGGGACGAAAAATTAGGGGATGATGAGAAATTACTAAGTCAACCTTTTCCCCTACAGCCCGTTTAACTACCTCTGGTGTTACGGTTAGAGTGATTAATACCTTGCCCACTTCTTTCTGGGGATGCCCAATCTGCAAACCTACATTGTCCCATTCTAAAGCCAAATCGAGGGGTGCTAGTTTCTCCATTAAGTTACAAACATCTTCTACTCGGTAGCTCACCACATCACCTCCAGAAAAATGAAAACCACCAGTTTATTACTAGTGGCTGAAAGGACAAGTTGGTGGACCCCCTGGGACTTGAACCCAGGACCAACGGATTATGAGTCCGCTGCTCTAACCACTGAGCTAGGGGTCCAACACTACATTATTATATGGGAGTACTCCCCCACTTGTCAAGGTATCTACTGCTCAAGAAAATCTTTTAGCTTTTTACTACGGCTAGGATGCCTTAGTTTACGGAGGGCTTTCGCTTCAATTTGGCGAATCCGCTCTCTAGTTACTCCAAAAACCTGCCCCACCTCTTCTAAGGTACGTCCACGACCATCGTCTAAACCAAATCTTAGGCGCAAGACTTGCTGTTCTCGTGGTGTTAAGGACTCTAATACCTCATTGAGTTGCTCTTGGAGCATAGTGAAGGCCGCGGCGTCTGCAGGTGCAATCGCCTCTTGATCTTCAATAAAGTCACCTAGATGACTATCTTCTTCCTCCCCAATAGGAGTTTCTAGGGAGACAGGTTCTTGGGCAATCTTCATAATCTCCCTCACACGCTCAACAGGCATATCCATAGCTTCAGCAATTTCTTCTGGAGTAGGGGCTCTGCCCAACTCTTGAAGCAACTCCCGGGAGACTCTAGTCATTTTATTAATAGTCTCAACCATATGAACTGGAATACGGATTGTACGGGCTTGGTCTGCAATGGCTCTAGTAATAGCTTGACGTATCCACCAAGTGGCGTAAGTACTAAATTTAAAGCCTTTGCGGTAATCGAATTTTTCTACTGCCTTAATTAAACCCAAGTTGCCCTCTTGGATCAGATCTAAGAAATGCATGCCACGCCCGACATAACGCTTAGCGATGCTTACAACCAAACGAAGGTTAGCCTCAGCCAGCTCTCGCTTGGCACTTTCATCACCTTCTTCAATCCGTTTGGCCAACTCCACCTCTTCTTCGGCAGTTAAAAGGGGAACCCGCCCGATTTCTTTTAGGTACATACGCACCGGATCATCAAGGGCTATACCTTCGGGAACGGATAGATCGTAGTCGATTTCTTCTTCATCACCATCTAAATCGACATCTTCTTCATCTTCATCTTCAACTAAAGTGTGGGGTTCATCAGCACTATCCTCACTAGAATGGGGAATCACGTCTACGCCCATGGCGGCGAAGCTCTCATAAATCTCATCAATTTGATCTGGTAAAAGCTCAATATCCTGTAGACTATCCATAATTTCGCGATAAGTAACCACGCCCCGTTGCTTCGCCTTTGCCATTAACTCAGTTACAGCCTCAATATTAATTGCTTCTTTATCGCTCAACATGACAACCCCCTTTCTGGTGGATCTTTTTAGTATTTGTTACTAAGAATGTCATAGTACTCCTTTAACAAACGATATAATTCCATCTGGGTATCAAAACCTTTTCTATCATTCTCCAAGGATGAAAGTTTTTCCTCTATCTTTTCCAATCTTCGTTTTTTTAAAGTCAGAAGAAATGACTTCAAGTACTCTTCCCAACTTGCTGTGGGCTCTGCTAAAGCGTAGAGCTGGTTGGCAATAACGGTACCCCGTTCATCTGACTGATTTTGGCTTAATAAGACAAATAGATGCCTGTAATCGGGATTTTGAAAGTCATGGGCTGTAATCCCATTCTTCTGCAAATCCAGTAAGTGGTCTGGATTACCCAAAAGGCATCTCAGCAACTCCCGTTCAATTAACTCATCTCCACTAGCACCACTCAATAACTTAGTACTAGACCTTGTTTCTGCAATATGCCTATTGTATACGGGCTTTTGTGAATCTATGCCCCTTTGTTTTGCCACATCTGCTGCAAGGGACGAGCCTTGCACTCCGAGGCGTTGGGCCCCATAACGAATATATTCGTCCCGCTCAATGGCATTATCTAATTTTGCTAGTATACTAACAAGTTCGGTAGAAGCTGTTAGTTTTCCTTCTCTAGTTTCTACATCATGCTGGGAAATAATTCTATCAATTTGATATTCTCGAAAAGGCTGGGCTAGATTTAGCCATTGATCGACCTCGTGACTACTACTTGTGCGCACAAAGGTATCAGGATCTTGATCTCCTCCAAGAGAAGCTACCCTCACCTGCAAACCGTTTTCGTGGAGAATTTCCATACTTTTTAGTGTGGCCCGTTGACCAGCAGTATCTCCATCAAAGGCAATAATTACTTGAGAACCGAACCGCTTTAATAATTTACTATGCTGAGCAGTAAAAGCGGTGCCTAGGGACGCGACCACATTCTTCTTACCTGCCCCAAAGAGGGAAATCACATCTGTATAACCCTCCACAATAATTGCTTGATCTTGTGCTTTGATCTCTTCCTTAGCCCAATTTAGACCATAAAGAACAAAACTCTTATTAAAAACCTCCGTCTCCGAGGTGTTTAAATATTTAGGTTGACCAGACCTAGTGCTTCTGCCCCCAAAGCCAATGAAACGTCCTAAATGATCGCAGATGGGAAACATGATTCGATCTCTAAAATAATCAATATAGCCTTGGCTTCCTCGGGAGATTAAGCCAGCCGCTTGGGCAATGTGTAAATCTACCCCTTCCCTTTCAAAAAAGCGCACCAAGCCATCCCACCCCTCCGGGGCATAACCTAGATAAAAATCCCGGGCTAGCCTTTGGGTAATTCCCCTGCTGTCTAAATAAGCCCGAGCCTTTGCACCATCGGGAGAACGGAGGTTACGATAGTAAAAACGAGCTGCTAATTGGTTCACCTCTCGGAGCTGTTCTCTTCTTTTTTCACGTCGTTCATCTTGGGGAGAAAGGGAAGGAACGGGAATCCCCTGTTCTTGTGCTAGCTTGGTTACTGCTTCAGGAAAGGATAGGTGTTCTGTCTCCATAATGAAATTAATCACATTACCTCCCCGTTGACAGCCGAAACAGTGGTAGAATTGTCTTTCGGGATTAACTGAAAAAGAAGGCGTTCGTTCATCGTGGAAGGGGCACAGCCCCACGAAATTACGCCCAGTTTGCCTTAACTGAACCTTGCGACCAATTACTTGCACTATATCTACTGATGATTTCACCATTTCGATCCATTCATCAGAAAAGCGTGCGATGCCCCTCACCACCTTTCTTCATCACGCCAACCCCAACCCGCGGGCAAGAAGCGTTTTTGAAATTCTTGAATGGCAAAACGGTCTGTCATACCGGCAATATAATCCATGATCTGTACATCATGACCTGCTACTCGCCTAAATTCTTGGGGGTTTTCATGATAATACTCATAAAGCAGACTAATTACACCAAAAACTTTATTTTCCTCCTGCTTCGCAACAGATCCTAAATAAAAATTCTCAAATAAAAACTGGCGCAAGGCATTGGTGGCTTGACCGACTTCAGGTCCCATGGCGATAAAATTCTGTCCACCACTGTTTTCCAACACATCTTCAATCATGGTCCGAATCCGTTCTTGACGATTGTGCCCCAAGATCTCTCGAATTTCTAGGGGAAGCTGATGTTCTTGGAGGATACCTCCCCGTACCGCATCTTCCACATCATGATTTAAATAGGCAATACGATCACATAAGCGTACAACCTGCCCTTCTAAAGTCATGGGCTTTTGGGGTCCCGTATGATTAAGAATCCCATCCCGCACCTCTGCACTTAAGTTTAAGCCAGGAAAATCTGGGGAAAATTCTTCCAGGATATCCACTACCCTCAGACTTTGCTCGTTGTGGCGGAAATGACCTACAAGGCGGTTTAAGGCAGCCTCACCTGCATGTCCAAAAGGGGTGTGCCCTAAATCGTGCCCCAGGGCTATAGCCTCGGTGAGATCCTCGTTTAAACCTAAGGCTCTAGCTACAGTTCGACTAATCTGGGCCACCTCTAACACATGGGTTAGGCGAGTGCGATAATGATCTCCTTTAGGGGCAATAAAAACTTGAGTCTTGGATTTAAGTCGCCTAAAGGCTTTAGAGTGCACAATGCGTTCCCGATCTTGTTGAAAACAGGTGGAAAAGGGGCATGGATCCTCTTGGTATAGCCTGCCTAGACTAGCACTGGTTTTAGTAGCAAAAGGTGACAAGTTTTGTTCTTCCCATTCTAGAGCTGCTTCCAAGAATCTCATACAATAACCCCCTTCAACAAAAAGAAACCCACACTAATCTTAGTATGGGTTCCCCATAGGGGAGGTTTTTCCTCCTCCCCTTAATGTTCATTCCACAACTAGCGAGGATTGCGAATGTTAGCTTGTGCAGCCGCCAAACGAGCAATTGGCACTCGGAAGGGGGAACAGCTTACATAATCTAACCCGGCACGATGGAAGAAATCTACAGAAGCGGGATCACCACCATGTTCACCGCAAATACCAATCTTGAGGTTGGGCTTTGCGGAACGGCCCTTTTCAACACCCATCTTAACCATGCTACCTACCCCAATCTGATCAAGGGTCTGGAATGGGTCTCTTTCGAGAACGCCCTGATCCACATAGTCAGGTAAGAAGGTACCAGCGTCATCCCGGCTGAAGCCAAAGGTCATTTGGGTAAGGTCGTTGGTTCCAAAGGAGAAGAATTCTGCTTCTTCCGCAATGGAATCTGCCACGATGCAGGCTCTAGGAATCTCAATCATGGTTCCCACTAGGTAATGGAATTTTACACCAGTTTCTTCCATGACTTCCTCAGCCACATTCACACAAACTTCCTTCATGAGTTGTAACTCTTGCACTGTTCCAACTAAAGGAATCATAACCTCAGGATGAACCTCTACACCAGCTTGAGTTAGTTCAGCTGCGGCCTCAAAAATAGCCCGTGCTTGCATGGCGTAAATTTCTGGATAGGTTACACCGAGACGGCAGCCACGATGACCTAGCATCGGGTTGATTTCCTCAAGGGACTCAATGCGAGCCTTTAATGCTTCAATGGAAAGGCCCATATCCGAAGCTAACTTCTTGATAGTAGCTTCATCTTGGGGAACAAATTCATGTAATGGAGGATCAAGCAAGCGAATGGTTACTGGTAAGCCCTTCATAGTCTCTAAAATAGCCTTGAAGTCACCCTTTTGATAAGGTAAGAGTTTGGCTAAGGCTTCTTCCCGCCCCGCTTGATCGCTAGCGAAGATCATCTGGCGCATCACACTAATACGATCGCCTTCAAAGAACATATGCTCTGTACGGCAAAGACCAATACCCTCTGCGCCAAAATCTAAGGCAGTTTGGCTATCATGTGGAGTATCAGCGTTGGTACGAATACCTAAAGCCCTAAATTCATCGGCCCACTCCATAAGGGTGCCAAAGTTACCCTCCACTTGAACTTCAACCATAGGTACTTGACCTACAATAACTTCACCTGCGGTACCATTGAGGGTGATCCAATCCCCTTCCTTCAACACAGTGTCACCAAAGGTCAAGGTTTTGTTAGCTTCACTTATTTGAGCAGCAGAACATCCAGCCACACAGCACTTACCCATACCACGAGCAACTACTGCAGCGTGAGAGGTCATACCACCACGGGCAGTTAAAATTCCCTCAGCTACGTCCATACCACCAATGTCCTCTGGAGAAGTTTCATTCCGGACTAGGATTACAGTCTCACCACGATCTGCCCATTCTTCAGCTTCTTCGGCGGTGAACACAATGCGACCAGCGGCTGCACCGGGAGAAGCTGGCAAACCTGTGGCAATCACATCGTATTTGGCATCAGGATCAATCATAGGATGTAAAAGTTGATCAAGCTGTATGGGATCCACACGCAATACTGCAGTCTTCTTGTCAATCAAACCTTCTTCAACCATTTCGACGGCCATGCGCACAGCTGCGGTGGCGGTGCGTTTGCCTGCTCTGGTTTGGAGCATGTATAGTTTACCTTCTTGAATGGTAAACTCCACGTCTTGCATATCTTTGTAGTGGTTTTCAAGTTTCTTATAGATATCTACTAATTCCTGATAAACTTCAGGCATTTCTTCTTTTAAGTCAGCAATGGGATGAGGTGTGCGAATACCAGCTACTACGTCTTCACCTTGGGCATCCATGAGATACTCACCGTAGAAAACATTTTCACCAGTAGAGGGGTCACGGGTAAAGGCTACACCAGTACCAGAATTGGCACCCATGTTACCATAGACCATAGCCTGTACGTTAACAGCTGTACCCCATTCGTGAGGAATATGGTTAATCTGACGATAGCGAATAGCTCTCGCAGTATTCCAAGAGCGGAAAACAGCATCAATAGACCCCCGGAGTTGTTCAAAGGGATCGTTAGGGAACAATTTACCAGCGTTTTCTTGTACAATTTTCTTGTAAGTATCTACTAGCTCTTGGAGGGCTTCAGCAGATAGCTCATTATCTAACTCTACACCTTGTTCTTCACGTTTTGCAGCCAAAGCACTTTCAAATAAACCATGGTCTACACCCATTACAACGTCGCCATACATTTGGATGAAACGACGGTAAGAGTCCCAGGCAAAGCGAGGATTACCAGACTTTTTGGCCAGGGCCACTACAGTCTCATCATTCAAACCAAGATTCAAAACAGTGTCCATCATACCGGGCATGGAAACTCGAGCACCGGAACGAACGGAGAGTAACAAGGGATTTTCTTTGTCGCCAAATTTGGCGTCCATGGTCTGTTCTAAGCGGGTAATATTTTCTTTAATTTGTTCTTCAAGACCGTCTACCCACTTTTCTCCATTACGATAAAACTCAGTACAAGCCTCAGTGGTAATGGTGAAACCACCTGGTACAGGAATGCCCAGGGAAACCATTTCGGCTAAGTTAGCACCTTTGCCTCCAACTAGATTCCTGTCATGTTGTTGGCCATCTGTTTGGCCAGCACCAAAGAAATAAACCCATTTGGTGTTCATTACACATCCTCCTTCAATCTATAAGCTTCTCTATGTTTCCCCACTGGGGAGCATATCAAGTTAAAACTTAAAACAATGGGGATAAAATTACCACCTGTGTAATTCTGTATTCCCCTTAGTTCTCCTTCTCCTGTGTCGTCTCTTTACCTATTCAAAACAATTAAATGGAAATCACCATACAAAATATATATTCGCAAGGCTTTTTGCAAGAGGGCCAGACGATTACCGCGAACTACTGGGTCTTTATCCATAATCATCACTTCTGTGAAGAACTGATCAACTGCAGTTCTAAACTGGGCCAAGCTAGATAAAACTCCTGCATAATCCTTTGTAGAAAAGCAAGTCCGACACTGTTGTTCCAAAGCACGCACAGCTTGTTCAAACTGGGCATCTGCAGGTAAGAAAGCCTCTGGATTGAGTGTTTCTCCCTGATATTTTCCGGCTAAATTTGCTACCCGTTCAAAGCCAGTCATTAGATCCGAGAAAATGTCAGTTGCTCGAATACCATCTAGAGCCTGAACCTTGCCTAAAAGGTCTGGTATTTTAATCCCTTGATCCCCGGTAGCCATAACTGCATCCACTAGATCATAGGCATAACCCTGTTCCAGAAGGATTACCCGCAATCTGGCTAGGAAAAACTCCTCTAGTGCTTGGGCATGTTCGTGGCTCAAACTAACCTCCGTATATCCAGAGGCAGCTAATTCTATTAAGGTGTTGAGTGGTACATCGAAACCTGTCTTTAGAAGTATCTGCACCACCCCCTGGGCTTGACGCCTGAGGGCAAAGGGATCTTGAGAACCGGTAGGGATTCTACCGAGGGCAAAATAACCAACTAGGGTATCTAGTTTATCAGCTAAGCTCACTATAGTTCCTTCCATGGTGTTAGGTAGGCTATCCCCTGCAAAGCGCGGCTGGTAATGTTCTCGAATACCTGTGGCAACAGCAGGATCCTCTCCTTGCAAGAGTGCATATTTCCCACCCATTATACCTTGCAATTCAGGAAACTCATAGACCATTTGGGAGACCAGATCCGCTTTAGCAAGACGGGCGGTGCGCAAAATGGTGTCCCGCTGAGCACTCAAGCCCAATAGTTCTGTTAAGGATAAGCTTAAACATTCGATCCTTTCTACCTTCTCGCCCATGGAGCCTAAACCCTCTTGAAAAACTACCTGCTCCAGCTTTTGAAGATTGTCTTCCAAAGAAGCTTTTCGGTCTTCATCAAAGAAGAACTTAGCATCTGCCAACCTAGCTGCTAGCACTTTCTCATTACCATTAACTACAGTTTCCAGATGATTATCTGCCCCATTACGAATCCCAATAAATTTAGGCAGAAGCTGCCCCTCACCATCTTCAACTGGAAAATAGCGCTGATGCTCTTTCATGGAAGTCACCAACACTTCAGAAGGTATGTCCAAATACTCTGGGTCAAAAGTACCGCAAAAAGCAGTGGGATATTCAACTAAGTTCACAACTTCTTGCAATAAATCTTGATCTAGACTAACCTTGGCACCATGTGCTTGTGCTAGCTTTTGAATTTGTTCCCAGATAATCTCGCTACGTTTTGATGCATCTGCCAAGACATAGTGGCTTCTCAGGGTGTTAACATACTCCTTAGGTTCACGAATCATCAAGGCTCCAGGAGCCAGTTGGCGATGTCCGTAAGTAATCCGATCTGCAGCTACCGGTCCCACTTGGACTGGAATCACCTCTGTACCAAATAAGGCAATAATCCAGCGTAATGGACGGGCGTAGCGGAGATCATAGCTACCCCAGCGCATGTTTTTCGGAAACCCCAAGTGACTGATAATATCCTCTAAAAGAGGTTTTAGTACAACGGAAGTAGGCTGACCAAGGACCTCCTTAGTGACAAAGAGATAATCCGCCCCTTGAAATTGCTTAATAGATATGGCCCCTTCATCCACCCCTTGAGAACGTAAAAAACCTTGCCCCGCTTTAGTTAAATTGCCATTAGTGTCGTAGGCAATATTCTTTGGTGGTCCTTTCACTTCCTCTACGAGGTCAGATTGTTGCTTGGATAAATCCCGCACTAAAACAGTAAGACGACGCGGTGTGCTGTAAAGTAGCACTTCCCCGTATTCTAAGCGCTCTTGTTTGAGCCTTTTTCCCAATGTATCCGCCAGTTGTTCTAAAGCCCCTTCCACAAAACGGGCGGGCAACTCTTCAAATCCTAGTTCTAACAGAAAATCTTGCATTTAGGCACGCCCCCTTTGTAATAACGGAAAGCCCATTTTTTCTCTTTCAGCTAAATAGCCATGGGCAGCCAGGCGGGCGAGTGCCCTAACCCGACCAATAAAGCGTGTCCGTTCACTAACACTAATTGCACCTCGAGCATCTAAAAGATTAAAGGTATGCGAACACTTAAGAACATAATCATAGCCGGGTAATACCAAACCTAAACCAATTAAACGCTCCGCCTCCCCTTCGTAAAGATCAAAAAGGGTAAATAGCTTTTCAGAATCGGCCGCTTCGAAATTAAATTTGGAAAACTCCACCTCATTTTGGTGAAATACATCACCGTAAGTGATCTCATCAACCCATTTGAGATCAAAAATACTGTCTACACCTTGAATAAACATGGCTAAACGTTCTACCCCATAAGTAATTTCAGCCGCTACTGGATATACATCTATTCCGCCCACTTGTTGAAAATAGGTGAACTGGGTAATTTCCATACCGTCTAGCCATACTTCCCAACCAAGTCCCCAAGCACCTAAAGTTGGTGATTCCCAGTCGTCTTCCACAAAGCGAACATCATGTTTAAGTAAATCTATACCTAGGGCTTCTAGACTCCCTAAATAAAGTTCTTGAACATTATCAGGGGAAGGTTTTAAAATCACTTGATATTGATAATAATGTTGTACTCTGTTGGGGTTTTCCCCGTAACGACCATCAGTCGGACGGCGGCTCGGTTGCACATAAGCCACGTTCCAAGGCTCCGGCCCTAATACTCTCAAAAAAGTAGCTGGTGACATGGTCCCAGCCCCAACTTCCAAATCATAGGGCTGATAGATAATACATTGCTGTTCAGCCCAATAAGCCTGTAACTGTAAGATCATTTCCTGAAGATTCAATGCGACCACCCCTCATTTCGTTTAAAAGACCCTTCGTCCCCAACAGCAAGGGACGAAAGGTCTCTTCAGAGGATCCATGTTCCGTTACTTGTTCCCTGTGTAGGAACGTTCTTATTTGCTTAATTTATATCAAATTCACCACTAATTGTCAATCGTTCTCCTCCCCTGTGGGTACACTAAATTCCGTAGAATCAAGATTTCCTTCTTTCTGCAATTGCAACGAACAGCGAGTTAACAAACACGTGGCCGCTCCTAACAAAGCCACTTTAGGGGCTAAAACCGCGCCTAACACCCCAACTGTAACAGGTAGTTCAACTATTGTATCTTCCTTGGCTTTAACCACAATTTTGGTTTTGTTGCCCTGGTTGAAAATCTCCTTGGCCCGATCAAGCATCTGGTTTCCGAAAGCGTTCTTACTAGCTTCGTGATTGGCTAAGGCTTCCAGTAGATCCCAGTTGGTATCTTCCAAGAGGTTGCGAGCTTCAATAAAACTTAAACCCGTTCGCTGCCTCACTAGATCTACTTTTTCCAAATATCCTAGCTCGTCATTCACTTTTTTCACCTCCAGGGGGTGGAATAACTTGTAGTGTCTCCAGAAAATCTAGGGACTTCAAAGGATATTCTAGCCTAAAATCCAGATACTTACGCATCAATACACGCATTTCATCACTATTGCTCGGCGCGGGGTGTAAAATGCTGATGCGAGAAATCTCCCACTCCTGTAAACGCTTCATTAATTCCCAAGTTCCATTTGTTAAGGATCGGGCCCCTGGAAAATGACTCACGCAATCAGAACAGACTGTACCCCCTTGCTCACTAAAATAGACTCTATCTTGTAGATCTACTCGGCATTGTAAACATTGGTACAATTCTGGTGCGTAACCTAACTCACTCATCAATCTTAACTCAAAAGCTCGAACAGCCAAAGAAAATCGCCCCTGTTCACCTAGGGCTAAAGTGCCTGCTAATAGAGGGAAGATGGTGTCGCTAGGATCTTCTTCTGGAGTTAGGGCATCTAATAGCTCCGTGACATAGGAGGCATAGGCCATTTTTTCCAAATCTTCCCGTAGAATCTGGCCACTATGGACGATCTCCGCCTGGC
>JAAZLB010000128.1 GCA_012799535.1 Bacillota bacterium
CTCGGTTAGTCCAACAGCTGACCCGTTTGAAGGCGGATTTTGAGAATTTTCGCCGGAGAACTAAGGGCCAAATGGAAACCATAGTTCTAGAAGCGAATGAAGAGTTGCTTTTAGATTTGTTGCCAGTATTGGATAATTTTGAGAGGGCCTTAGCTTCTCAGGCTCAAAATACTGAGGAAGAAGATCCCTTCTTGCAGGGAATGGAAATGGTCTACCAGGGACTTTTAGCCACCCTAGCTAAATACGGTCTACAAGCAATCGTTGCGGAAGGAGAACCTTTCAACCCTTACTTCCATGAAGCCATATCCATGGAAGGGGATGGCGGCGACGACCTGGTGGTTGTACACCAAATTCAAACAGGCTATCTCTTAAATGATAAGGTAATACGGCACACTAGAGTTTTAGTAGGCCAGAACAAGGAGGAAGACGAATGTCAAAAGTAATTGGTATCGATTTAGGAACCACAAACTCAGTTGTAGCAGTCATGGAAGCTGGCGAGCCCATTATTATCCCTAATGCTGAAGGCTCTAGAACCACACCATCGGTTGTGGCTTTTACTAAAGATGGGGATCGCATCGTTGGTCAAGTGGCCAAACGCCAAGCAGTAACTAATCCTGAACGGACAATTTCTTCCATAAAAAGACATATGGGTACAGATCACACTGTAAAAATCGATGGTCGGGATCTGACACCGCAAGAAATTTCCAGCATGATTCTACGTAAACTAAAAGAAGAGGCAGAAGCCTATTTGGGTGAAACTGTGACTCAGGCGGTAATTACTGTACCCGCTTACTTTACAGACGCGCAAAGGCAAGCAACAAAAGATGCAGGGACCATTGCAGGGCTTGAGGTGTTACGGATCATCAACGAACCAACTGCAGCAGCAGTGGCTTATGGTTTGGATAAAGAACATGAACAAACTGTCTTAGTGTTCGACCTTGGCGGGGGAACCTTTGACGTTTCCATTTTGGAATTAGATGAAGGTTATATTGGGGTTAAAGCAACCAGTGGAAACAACCGCTTAGGTGGGGATGACTTCGATGAGCGGATTACCAAATATCTAGTAAGTGAATTCAAAAAAGAAACTGGAATTGATCTTAGTAAAGATAAAATGGCCATGCAAAGACTCAAGGAAGCTGCAGAAAAGGCTAAAATTGAGCTATCTGGTTTGCTACAGACCAATATTAATTTACCATTTATTAGTGCATCTGAGAGTGGCCCAGCCCACTTAGATATTAATTTAACTCGGGCTAAGTTTAATGAGCTTACCGCGGATCTAGTAGAAAAAACCTTGCAACCTATTCGCCAATCCCTAGATGACGCTGGGCTGAAACCTGCAGATGTGGATCGGGTACTCTTGGTTGGTGGTTCTACT
Source organism: Bacillota bacterium (assembly GCA_012799535.1). Lineage (GTDB taxonomy): Bacteria > Bacillota > Limnochordia > Darwinibacteriales > Darwinibacteriaceae > UBA4996. Next base: position 1,376 of record JAAZLB010000128.1, read on the forward strand.
CGGATTCCTGCAGTGCAAGAAGCCATTGAAAAACTCATGGGTAAAGAGGCTTACAAGGGCATTAATCCAGATGAGTGTGTGGCACTAGGTGCTGCTGTGCAAGCAGGTGTGCTCTCTGGTGAATTTGAAGCAGGGGAAGGTCTTGTTCTCGTAGACGTTACTCCCCTTTCTTTAGGAATTGAAACCCTAGGTGGAGTAATGACCACTTTGATTAAGCGGAATACGAGTATTCCTTGCAAGGAAACTCAAGTTTTCACCACTGCAGCTGATAATCAACCGGCAGTTGATATCCATGTGCTCCAGGGAGAAAGACCTATGGCCGCTGATAACGTCACTCTAGGTCGTTTCCAACTCACTGGTATTCCAGCGGCTCCTCGAGGTATCCCTCAAATTGAGGTTACCTTTGACATTGACCGTAATGGTATTGTTAACGTTGCCGCAAAAGATCTTGGAACTGGGCGGGAACAAAGAATTACTGTAACTTCCTCCACTGGATTAACAGATTCTGACATTGAAAAACTGGTGAAAGAGGCGGAGGAACACGCTGAAGAAGATCGGGCCAAACGGGAAGCAATCGAGTTGCGGAACCAAGCGGATAACGCTTTATGGGCAGTTGATCGCACCTTAAATGATTTAGGAGAAAAGGTGACTCCTGAACAAAAGGCAGAAATTGAACAGGCTAAAGAAGAGCTGAAAGTTGCCACAGAAGGCGATGATCTCGAGGAAATTAAGGCTAAAATGAAAGCTTTAGATGAAGTTTTACATCGGATGTCCGAACAGCTTTATCAACAGAGCCAGGCCACAGCGGATAACTTTGATCCTCAACAAGGAAGCTCAGGTGAACATGACGATATCGTGGATGCTGACTTTACTGAAGAATCTTAAGTTAGCAGTACAGAAGGCGGTGTAACGCTTGGCCAAACAAGATTATTATGATATTTTAGGTGTGCCCCGGGGTGCATCAGAAGAAGAGATTAAAAAGGCCTATCGCAAGCTGGCCCGAGAATTACATCCTGATGTAAATCAAGAGCCAGGTGCTGAAGAAAGATTTAAAACCATTAATGAGGCCTATTCCGTTCTGGGTGATCCAGAACGGAGGGCCCAGTATGATCGTTTTGGTCATGCTGCCTTTGATAATATGGGCCCTGGCGGTTTTGGTGGTTTTGGAGATTTCGATCTTGGTGATCTTTTCGGTGAGTTTTTTGGTTTTGGGGGAGGGCGCCCGAGCAATCGGCCCCGACAGGGGGCGGATTTACGCTATGAAATGACAATTGAATTTGAGGAAGCAGCCTTCGGGGTAGAAAAAGACTTTACCATTCCCCGTACGGAAGTGTGTGATCATTGCCACGGTAACCAAGCGGAACCTGGCACACCTATTACCACTTGTCCCGAATGTAATGGGAGCGGGCAAATTCGTTATGTTCAGCAAACTCCCTTAGGACAATTTGCTAGTACGAGAACTTGTCCCCGTTGTAGTGGTGAAGGCAAGACCTTTGAGACACCCTGTTCAGTTTGTAAGGGGGTAGGGACTCAACGGAAAACTAGCAAGGTCAATGTGAAAATTCCAGCGGGTGTGGATGATGGACAAATCCTCCGTTTGGCTGGTCGGGGTGAGGCGGGCTATAAGGGCGGTCCTCCAGGAGATCTGTTGATTTCGATTCGGGTGCGGCCCCATGAATTTTTCCGCCGTGAAGGTCAGAATGTCTTATGTGAGGTTCCGATCTCTTTTGTCCAGGCTACCCTTGGTGATGAGATCGAAGTACCTACCTTAGATGGGGTAGTTAAGATGCGGATTCCCGAAGGAACCCAATCTGGAAAAGTAATGCGTCTACGCCACAAGGGCATTCAGGATGTGCGGGGACGTAGTCGGGGCGACCAACTAGTGGAAGTAAAAGTGATCACCCCGAAAAAGTTAACTGCGAGGCAGAAAGAGTTATTACGAGAATTTGCCAAAGCAGGTGGAGGAGATATCCCCGAGGAAAATAAGGGCTTTTTCGAACGTATGAAGGATGCTTTGCGCTAATCATTAGCTGCTCCTAGGGTGGGGGCAGCTTTTGGTTGCTCTAAAAGGAGGTTGGCCATGGGGAGATGGCAGGAAGTGAAAATTACTTTGAATCGGAGTGCTGTGGAGGGAGCCTATGCTATTTTAGACGCCCGGGGCATTGAAAACTATGCGGTGGAAGATACTGCATTAATAGATCAGGCTCAAGAATTAGGCTGGGGAGACTATTTTCCAGAAGTGGCACCATCTAAACAGGTGACCATAAGCTGTTATTTCTCACAAGAGGTTGCTCCAGAAGAATTACAAGCATTACATAGGGAGCTAGTGGCTTTGGAAGAATTTGGTTTAGATCCAGGTCAGGTGGAAGTTGGGAGCAACTTTGTTGAAGAGTCTGATTGGGCCCATGCCTGGAAGGAGTATTACGAACCCCAACAGATTGGACGGGTTTTAATTCAACCATCGTGGTTAGAAGAAGACAAGGAAACCAACTGGGAATTAGTTGTGCACCTTGATCCTGGTATGGCTTTTGGCAGTGGTACCCATCCTAGTAC
>JAAZLB010000129.1 GCA_012799535.1 Bacillota bacterium
GAAAGGAATGTGACTTTCATGATCAAATTTGGAACTGGTGGCTGGCGAGCAGTAATCGCCGAAGAGTTTACCTTTAGCAACGTGCGCCGGGTCGCCCAAGCCGTTGCTTTATATTTAGATGAACTAGGACAAAGGGATAAACCTGTCGTGGTCGGTCACGACTTGCGTTTCTTATCTGGTCGATTTTCCCGGGCCTTTGCGGAAATCTTAGCCCATAATGGTATCAAAGTGTGGTTTATTGAAGAGGTGGTCCCCACCCCCATGCTCATGTACGCAGTTGATCAGGAAGATTTAGCCCTAGGTGCCATGATTACCGCTTCCCATAACCCTTCAGAATACAATGGCATTAAAATCATCGTAGAGGGGGGTAAAGATGCTCCGGTACAAGTCACGGATCGTTTGGAAGAAATTGTGGCCACCATTCCTCCCTTACAAGCACCCCAAGAGGGCTTTTTCGAAGCCTTGGAAGCGGGCAAAATCCGCTATTACTCCAACAAGAACGCATATATCGACTCTTTGCTCGCCCAAATTGATGTGCCTCTCGTACAGGCTCAGAATCTGAAAGTGCTTTTTAATCCCATGTTCGGAGTCTCCAAAGATATTATGGCTATGTGTTTGGCTTCCTTGCGTTGTTCAGTGGATCTAATTAACGCGGGACGGGACACCATGTTCGGGCAGCGGACCCCCTCACCATCACGGGAATCTTTGCAAGACATGGAGTATATCATGAAGCAAGGAAACTACAATATTGGTATCGCTACTGATGGGGACTCGGATCGCATTGGCCTATACGATGAGTTAGGCAATTACATTGACGCTAACGAGATTCTTAAACTCCTTTATTATTATCTCAAAGAATATCGAGGAGAAAAGGGAGGAGTGGTACGCAACTTAACCACAAGTCACGTCTTAGACCGGATCGCCCATTCTTTTGGGGAACCCGCCTTTGAAGTACCAGTGGGCTTTAAGCACATTTCCCATAAGATGGATGAAGAAGATCTCCTCTTGGGAGGAGAAAGTAGTGGTGGGTTGAAGATCCGCGGTCATGTCAATGGTAAAGATGGGATTTTAGCCGCCCTTTTAGCAGTAGAAATGCTGGCCAAGACTGGCAAAACCCTTAGTGAACTCCTGGAGGAGATTAACGAACGCTATGGTGTACTTCACTTTGATAGCCTCAACTTGACTTACAATCCCGCCGATCGGGAACGCTTAGATAAATTACTCCTGCAAGATCGCTATGAGCCACCCTTCCCTTGGAAATTGCACAAAGTCTCTTATGAGGATGGAGTGAAGTTTTACTTTGTGAACGACAACTGGCTATCCATCCGCTTTTCTGGAACAGAACCGGTTTTGCGAGTCTTTTTTGAAACTAACACACTCGGTCAAGCGGAAGAACTAAAACTGGCCATTCTAAATGATCCTGTACTTGACTTACCCTTACCTAAAGGAGAACTCTAAACTGTAAGCTAATCTTCACCAGTTACTTATAGGCAATAAAACCGGTTTGGAGCATATGATTTTAGGAATGACGTATTAAATTTCTGGTTAATAAAAATTAGGAGGACAGCCTAATGGATAGACACAAAACTGCGTCGCGGGTTTCGTGGATCACCCTCATAGGCAATCTAATACTCACTGCCCTTAAGGCCATCATTGGCATGCTTACAGGAAGCCTTGTGGTCCTTTCCGATGCAGCCCACTCAGCCTCAGATGCCTTTTCCACCCTTTTAGTTCTTTTAGGATTGCGGGTGGCTAAACAACCACCAGATGAAAAGCATCCCTATGGACATAGTCGGGCGGAAACAATTGTGGCCAAGATTGTGGCTCTTATGTTGATTTTAATTGGCTTAAATTTTGCTTTTACCGCACTAAAGGCCATTTGGTATAAGGACTATTCAGTACCTGGAATTAGTGCTGTTTTGATTTCGTTAGTTAGTATTATCACCAAGGAAGCCATGTACCAATACACCTATAGGGTAGGAAAGAGAATCGATAGTCCAGCCTTAATGGCGGATGCATGGCACCATCGTTCAGATGCCATCTCCTCGGTGGCTGCCTTAATCGGAGTGTTTTTCGCTCGCCTAGGGTATCCCATCCTTGATCCCCTCATGACTATAGTAGTCGCGGCGATCTTGATTAAGGTTGGTTGGGATATGGTCTTCACGATTATTGACGAACTCATGGATGCCCAAGTGGAACCAGAAATTATCGAGCATCTAGGGCAAGCGGTCCTTAAAGTGAATGGTGTCTATTCTGTAAGAAATATTAAAGTACACAAATATGGTGCAGAACACCATGTGGACTGCACCATCACCGTTTCACCTGAGCTAGACGTGGCCCAAGGCCACGATCTTTCTCATAAAGTTGAGGACAAAATTAAAGAAAAGCTAACCACTGTGACCCATGTGGATATTCACGTAGAACCACATCTAGAACCAGCAGAATCTTAATTATATTCATTGCGGAGCTTACGGACATACTTGAAGATAGCGATGATGGTTTTAGCATCATTAATGGTGCCATTATCAATCATTTCTTCTACTTCCGCTAGGGGAATCCAACGTACCTTAATGTCTTCACCTTCATCGAGTTGTTGCTCACCCTTGGTCAATCCACTAGCTAAAAAGAGATATAAAACCTCATTGGTGTAGCCTGGAGTAGGGTATAAGTGTCCTAGGGTTTCCCAGTTTTCTGCAGAATAACCTGTTTCCTCTTGCAATTCTCGTTGGGCACATGCAAGGGGTTCTTCGGTACGATCAATGGTACCTGCAGGAAGTTCTAACATGTTTCTGCCAGCAGCAGGACGATATTGTTCTACTAACAGCACCAATCCATCTTTTACAACTAAAGTGGCCGCCGCTCCTGGGTGATCTACCATCTTAAATTGCATGACTCGGTTACCAACCCAAACGTCCTTTGTAATAAACCTAAACATTACCATCACCTCGCTAATTTAATTCTGCCTGGAAGGTCTTACTCCTGTTACCCCTTATTTTTTCTTTTGCCTTTCCCTCGCGTGACGATCCAAAATAATCTTCCGCAAACGAAGGGCAGTAGGGGTTACTTCTAAACATTCATCTTCTGCCAAGTAAGCCAAGTATTGTTCTAAGCTCATCTTCCGCGGGGGACTCAACTTAACTAAATCATCTGAACCAGCCGCCCTAATATTGGTGGCTTGTTTTTTTCTGGCTACATTGATTTCTAAGTCTCCCGAACGATTGTGTTCACCCACAATCATTCCTGCATACACTTGGGTGCCTGGTCCAATAAACAAACTTCCCCGCTCCTCAGCACCTTCTAAAGCATAGGCGGTAGCAGTACCCGTTTCCCAAGCGATAAGAGAGCCTGTTTGCCTTTGGCTGATCTCCCCGGCCCAAGGACCATAATGGGAAAAAGCATGATGCATAATGCCATTACCCCTTGTTTCCGTTAAGAATTGTGACGCAAAACCAATTAAGCCCCGAGCAGGAACTAAGAACTCTACCCTGACTCGCCCTTCTTGGGCAGGAGTAAGTTCTTGTAATTCACCACGCCGATTTCCAATAGCCTCCATTACGGCACCTAGGTAATCCTGCGGCACATCGATAGTCAAGCGTTCAAAAGGTTCTAAAAGGCCCTCTTCACTTCGACGTAAAACAGGTTCCGGCTTAGTTACACAAAAACTGTAGCCTTCTCGGCGCATGGTTTCAATCAACACACTCAAATGTAATTCACCACGACCGGAGACTCGAAACTGGTCTGGGGATTCCGTGTCACTCACTTGCAAAGCCACATTAATCCGGGCTTCTCTCCAGAGACGATCCCGCAAATGTCTAGAGGTGAGATACTCTGCATCAAAGCCTGCAAAAGGTCCATCGTTTACTCGAAACACCATAGTTAAAGTGGGTTGGTCAACGGAAATGGCAGTTAAGGGCAGGGGCTGATCTAGTTGGTTAACTGTTTCCCCTATTTCGATTTTCTCAATCCCACTAAAAGCCACAATATCTCCAGCTTTTGCCACCTCTACCGACTCCATCTCTAGCCCCTTAAAGGTATAAAGTTGGCTAATCTTACCACGTTTAGTGGTTTCCCGATCACTATGGGTTAAAAGAATCTCTTGACCACTATGAAGTTGCCCACTTTTAATCCGCCCCAAGGCAATTCTGCCCACATAATCATTGTATTCCAAATTACTAATCATCA
>JAAZLB010000130.1 GCA_012799535.1 Bacillota bacterium
AAAAGGGAATAGGGACCACGCCCATCTAGCTGATTAAACCACCAAAAGGACAAGGCGTGCCAACATATGTTGATCGTCTCTTCATAAAGAGTGGCTAAGCTGGGAATGTCCTTCGTACCGGCATAGGTCCGAACTAAAAGAGGTCTTGAATGGTCCCAGATATCTCTGTAGTCTTGAGCTGAATTGACAGGAACCCCGCCTCCGTTAGGCAAACCTTTCCAGTCTTCACCAAAATGGGATTGGGACAATTGGGATGTACCGATGGATAGGATATCCAAATAACCATTACTAGCTAAGTTCTGTACCCAACTTAGAAATTCTTGCACTGTAGAATAAGGTCCCGCATGGGCCCTAAATAAAGGCCTTCTCCTTTGGGTTCCGAGAGCAGCCAGTCTTTTCTCTAGGCTATCTTGCTTGGTACCAAGGTCTGGGTAGGGCTGAATATCCCGAAAAGGTTGCACCTGCCTATACTCTTCCCTCGCGACTAATTCTTCCCCGAAAGCGAGGCGATCCTGATCATATTTAGTGCCTTTTTGGAGCTCAAAAGGGATTTTCTCCAATGGTATCCCAAGGGTTAACAGGGTTTCCTGGAGAGATTCACCACCCTGAAAGGTTTTCACTAGACCACGATAGTTCAACTCGATCTTAGTACAAGCCTCAGGAAGTCCAGCGAAATACAAGCCCCGCAGTTGTCCTCCTTGATGAACTAACATCCTGCGATTCAAAAACTCATCCAAAAGATAACCAACCAAGTCCTGACCCTGTTGTGGATCCAAGCGATAACTCAAACCCAAACGAGTTATTCTTTCCCCTTGGACCCATTCTGCCACTTTCCGACGCTGCGCTTGATACTTCACTCCGTCTAGAGCCTGGGCAATATCAGGAGGAGCCAACACAACTTCATAACCACAACTCTCTAGCGATTCGCTTAGAGAATTAAGGCCTAGGGTATGGGCATCAACAGCAGGTTTTAATAGGGCAAAACGCTCACCCATGTTGTATCTCTCCTTTCGGATTAAGTAGTACGCGATAATCCTTGATGCTTCGTCCTAAAGCTCGAAAATCCAGTTCCATAATACTAGAGGCCAGGTCAATAATGAGACCTGTATCTTTCATAGGCAAGCCCAATTCTTTGCCAACTGCTTCTAAAGGAACAAGACCGTAAGGGATGTCCTCTAAAATATAACGGTGATCTAATTGACTGGGAGCGTCAATGTATTTGTAAGCTTCATTTTTTTGAATGGCTTCAAAAATGCTGTTTCCCTCAACCCCATAACTACGCTTCAACCACTCCACTGTACTTTCTACTTCCCAACCTAAGCGCTTGGAAACTTCCACCCTTTCTGCATCAATCTTTTCTAAGAAACGTCCAATGGAGGGAGTAATCCCATCATAATAATACTTATAGGTGTTGTGAATGTTCTCGGTCCAGCCCGTGTTGAGTAAGAGTGGAGCACAATGGAAAACCATTCCCACATTACCAATGGAGGTTTCTACCATGGATTGGGCAGGCTTTAAAAAGGATTGTAAACACTCGGGTAACCGTTGGATCACACCGATATTTTCTTGTGGATCGAAAGTGGAAATTAACACCTCTGATTTAAAGGCCAAAATGTTAACTGCATCTGGAGAAATCTTCCGACAGGTGTAAATAATGGTTTGGGTTTCCGCAATGGTTTGGGGGAAGGTTTGATTAAACTCCGCGTAAACCTCCTGAAACTCTAGGGCTCCAAAAGTACGTCCAGGATTCAGGACGATCACGGTGCTTTTGTTGATGTGCTTCCCAATTAACTCCGCGAGATC
>JAAZLB010000011.1 GCA_012799535.1 Bacillota bacterium
CCTGCATGAAGGCCCCCTTGGGTCAAAGACTTAGAAACCATGCTCAACAAGAACACCTTATCCCCATGTTTTGCACCGAGTAAAATAGCTACTGGATCAAGGCGATCCCGTAAGCGATCACCTAAAATCCGTAATGTCTCAGGATCATCTGCCTCCACTTCTGCGACCACAATATTAGCAGCATTAACCTGTTCTGCCCCAGCCACTAAGGAATCTAGAGAAGCGAGGACAGATTTTTGTTTTAGGGTAGCCAATTCTTTTTCTACCTGACGATTTTCTTCAATCAGGCGATCAATTTGTAGAGGCAAGTCCTCTAGACCACTTTGAAGCTTGGTTTGCAAGCCTTTAAGGACCAGATCCTGAGAACGAACATACTCTAGGGCCTCTAGTCCAACCACTGCTTCAATTCTTCTTACTCCAGCTGCTACACTGCCCTCAGAAATGATCTTAAATAGACCAATCTCTCCTGTAGAGTTTACATGGGTGCCACCACAAAGTTCCAAAGAGACAGGTCCCACTTGTACCATCCGTACCTCAGCTTCGTATTTCTCCCCAAAAAGGGCCATGGCCCCTTGACTTTTGGCAGTTTCCAAATCGGTAATAGTGGGAATAACGGGGGAATTTTCAAGAATTTTCCCGTTGACCCAGTCTTCAATTTTAATTAATTCCGTGTCACTTACAGCCTGAAAATGGGTGAAGTCAAACCGGAGACGATCTGGTCCCACATAAGAACCAGCTTGGTTCACATGGTCACCTAAAAACTCTTTAAGGGCCTTGTGTAATAGATGGGTTGCCGTATGATGGCGGGCGGTTTCTTGCCGTCGGTCCACATCGATGGAAGCGGTAACCGTATCACCATTCGTGATAAAACCACTTTCCACTACGCCCAAATGGCTAATCAAACCCTCTACCGGTTTGCGCACATCTTTGATCTTGACTTGACCAGTAGAAGTTGCAACGATACCTAGATCTGCTACCTGACCTCCACCCTCTGCATAAAAGGGAGTTCGATCTAAAATCAAGACAACCTCTTGACCAGAGTCAGCCTTGTCCACACTGTGCCCATTCACAATGAGACCCAGTAACTGGGCGGTGGATTCTGTTTCTTCATAACCTACGAATTGAACTGAAACGGCACCAGCTAGATCCTTATAAGCCTCTAGACTGCTATCTAAATAACCTTGTTGATCCCGGGATTGGCGAGCCCGCTCACGCTGGGCTTCCATAGCTTGACGAAAACCTTCTTCATCTACACTTAGGCCCTCATCGGCGAGAATTTCCCGGGTCAAATCAATAGGAAAACCGAAAGTATCATAGAGCAAAAATGCATCCTTACCTGCTATCTCTGTTAAGCCCTTATCCTTGGCTTTACTGGTGAGATTTTGCAATAAACGCATCCCCTGCTCCAAGGTCTCAGTGAAGCGTTCTTCCTCAAGACCAATTACCTTATGGATGTAATCCTCCCGTTCCCTTAATTCAGGATAGGCCTCACCCATTTGTTCAATAACGAGATCCACCACATTGTTTAAAAAAGGATCCGTTATGCCTAAAAGTCTACCATGACGGATGGCACGACGAATTAGGCGACGTAGAACATAACCTCGTCCTTCATTACTAGGCAATACTCCATCGCCTACTAAAAAGGCTACAGCCCGGGCGTGATCACTAATTACCCTTAAGGAAATATCCAACTTCGGGTCATCGCCATAGGAAACTTGGGCGATTTGACCGACCCCGTCTAGGACGGGTTTGAGGATATCCACTTCAAAGATGCTATTTTTACCTTGTAATAGGGCGGCCACGCGCTCCAACCCCATACCTGTATCAATACTCTTGTGTTCGAGAGGAATATATTGATCCCCCTCTTGATGAAATTGGATAAAAACTAAGTTCCAAAACTCTAGGTAACGCTCGCAGTCGCAACCTGGCTTACAGTCTGGATCTCCGCAGCCAAATTCAACTCCCCGGTCAATATGAATCTCTGAGCAAGGACCACAGGGACCTGAACCGGTCTCCCAGAAGTTGTCTTCTTTACCAAGGCGAACAATCCGCTCAGCAGGAACCCCAACCACATTGTGCCAAATTTCAAAAGCCTCATCATCATCTAAATAAATGGTTACCCAAAGTCGGTCAGGGGGCAGCTTTAGATGATCCACCACAAACTCCCAGGACCAGGGAATAATCTCCGCCTTAAAATAATCGCCGAAGGAAAAATTGCCGAGCATCTCAAAGAAGGTGCCATGGCGATCTGTGATACCAACATTTTCGATATCACCGGTCCGAATGCATTTCTGACTCGTGGCAACCCGAGGATGAATTGGTTTTTCTAAACCTAAAAAATAACGTTTAAAGGGTACCATCCCCGCCACAGTCAATAATAAGGTGGGATCCCCATGGGGAATTAAGGATGCACTTGGTAAAATCCGGTGATCCTTACTTTGAAAGAATTCTAGAAACATAGTACGAATTTGATCAACTGAGTAGCTTTTCATAACATGCCGCGAGTGCGGTTCCCCCCATTTCTGCCTAACTATCTCAATATTATCCAACTGGCTAGAGGTTGTCAACACAGCCTACCTCAGATCTAAGGGGTGGACTTTGGTCTACGTAGCAAAAAATGGTCCAGAATAACCCGTAAAGTGGCAGCTACCGGAACCGCTAAAAGCATACCCACTAAACCCATGAGGTCGCCTCCTACAAAGAGGGCAAAGATTACGACTAAGGGATGCAATCCCACCCGTTCCCCAATAATCTTAGGAGAAATGATTCCGTTTTCAATCTGATTAGCTGCAACAAATAGAATAAACACCCAAACAACTGTTAGGGGTGATTTTAGTAAGGCGAAGGTAGCAGCTGGAATAAAACCCAAAACTGGACCAAAATAGGGGATGATATCGAAAAGGCCAGCAATAAAGCCAATAAATAACGCATTAGGAATTCTCAGCAGCAAGAGACCAAGGTAAATAAAGACACCCACAAACACACTAACCAAGAGCTGACCTCGGAAAAACCCATTTAAAGCTTGATTGACTTCGCCCATGATTTCTTGAACTTCTCCACGGTAGTGAGCAGGGACATATTGAAGGCTGCGAGCTCGCATGGCCTGATGATCCCGTAGTAGATAAAAGGCCAAAACCGGTGAGATCAACAAAGAGACTAAATTAGTAAATGCCCCCATTACAAGCTCGGTGATTTTACTAGCCAATCCTTCGATAGCTAATTCTAACCGTTCCATGATCACATTCAGTCCGTCCTGAACCATATCAGGAAGTTTGATCTTCCGAAAGATGCTTAAAGTATCTTTCCCCACCTTTTCCCAGTGTTTAAAATGTCCTGGTAATTGACGGAGCACATCATCTAACTCGCTAGTCAGCTTAGGGAGCACAGTCCACAGGGTGAGACCTAAGAGGGTCCCAAGGGCAGTGTAAACTAGGAGAATGGCCCTAACCCGGGACATTCCCCTAGTCTCAAAAAGAACCACTAAAGGATAAAAAATATAGGCGATCACTACCGCGAATAAGAAAGGGGTCAGTATAGTTCTGACCCTATAAAAAAAGGCAAGCAAAGCTAGAACCACTAACCCCCACCACAGTTGTTTAGCCACGTTCCTTAATCCATCCAACTGACTATACGTTGCCCCATTGTACCCCTAGCTCTTTTCATTAGGGTCCGTCCGGTGGAACGAACCTGTCTGGTAACAAGACCCCTTTTCATAGTGTTTCCAACTAGAACCCCTACTGCTAAGCCCATTATACCTGCCATCATAACTCCCCGTCCGTTAGCCACTCTTATCACCTCGTTTAGCTGTCTTCAAGTCTAGTTTCTCCAACTTAAACGAAAAAAATCACCGAGGGTTACTCGGTGAAAGTAGTTAGGCGGTAATGGGATGTTTCTTACGATAGTCTTCAATGGCTGCCCGCAAGGCATCTGCCGCGAGATTAGAACAGTGCATTTTCAAAGGTGGTAAACCTTCCAATTCTTCCGCCACAGACTTATTGGTAATTTCCTCAGCTTCATCAAGGGTTTTGCCAATGGCCATTTCCGTGATTACACTGGAAGTAGCAATAGCCGCCCCACAACCGAAGGTCTTAAACTTCACATCTTGAATAATACCATCTTCTACTTTAATCCAGATTTTCATGATATCGCCACAGCGAGCGTTACCCACTTCGCCAACACCATCAGCGTTAGCTATTTCACCTACATTTCGTGGATTAGTGAAGTGATCCATAACCTTATCAGAATACATCTTTCTACCCCCCTAGGCGTTATACAAGGGCGACATGGCCCGTAAACGTTCAACAATGATTGGTATCTCTTCCAAGACATAGGTAACTTGGTCTTGAGTATTTTCACGCCCTAATGTCAACCGCAGTGAACCGTGGGCGATTTCGTGTGATAAACCCATAGCTAACAACACATGGGAAGGATCTAGGGAGCCAGAAGTGCAAGCAGAACCACTAGAACCAGCGATACCCTTTAGATCAAGATTGAGCAAAAGGGATTCACCTTCAATAAATTGGAAACACACATTTACATTATTAGGTAAACGTCTCTCCAGACTCCCATTAACCTTAGTATGCGGTATGGCCTGTAAACCTTGGAGTAATTGGTCCCGTAGTTGGATCAAGTGCCTAGTCACTTCTCCCCGCTCAGCTTGTGCTAACTCGAAGGCTTTAGCTAAGCCCACAATCCCTGCAACGTTTTCTGTACCCGCCCGCCGTCTTTTTTCTTGGGCTCCCCCATGAATTAGAGGATCAAGGCGAACACCCTTGCGGACATATAAAGCACCCACACCTTTGGGCCCATAAAATTTATGCGCAGATAAGGACAGTAAATCTACATTTAGTTCTGCAACATCTAGATCCAGAATACCTGCAGTCTGTACTGCATCCGTGTGAAAAAAGGCTCCATGTGCCCGAACGATGGCCCCAATGTCTTCAATTGGTTGAATTGTGCCTACTTCATTATTAGCATGCATAATGGAAACTAAAATCGTATCCCCTCTTAACGCCTCTTGCACCGACTGAGGGTCTACGAAACCTTCTTCATCAACTGGTAGTATAGTGACCTCAAAGCCTTGTTGTTTCAGCCATAATACTGCATCTAATACTGCATGATGTTCAATGGCACTAGTAATAATATGCTTACCCTTAGTTTGATAAGCCCAAGCCACACCCTTAATGGCTAGGTTCGCGGCCTCGGATCCCCCAGAAGTGAAAATGATTTCTTCGCTCTTGGCACCAAGTAAATCAGCCACTGTGTCTCTAGCTTGATCTAGGGCTTGATGAGCCCGGCGCCCAGCACCGTAAACACTTGAAGGGTTACCAAATTCTTGATTAAAATAGGGTAACATGGCTTCCAAAACTTCTGGACGTAAGGGAGTTGTTGCCGCATGATCTAGATAAATTTCACTCATATGTCTTCTGCCACCTTTAGTCGCAAGGCATCCTGCCTTAGATCTTCCAATGTAGTATTATCTAATACCTGTTCCATGCTATCTTGCAGGGATTTCCACAGACCCCTTAAAACACATTGCTCCGGATGTCCACAATAGGGTCCGGTGCCGGTACTAACATCCAAACAATCTAAAGGAGTGATAGGTCCCTCTAAGACCCGAATAATATCGCCGATCCGGATCTCTGCTGGGGGATAAGCTAACTCATAGCCGCCTTGGGCTCCTCTTTTACTCGTAACCAGTCCTGCTTTCCGCAGGGAGGCCATTAATTGTTCTAAATAGTGCTCCGAAACTATTTGCCTTTCCGCGATGGTTTTCAAGGAAATGGGACCTTGCCCATGGTGAAGTGCTAAATCGAACATAGCCCGCACCCCATATTCACCACGTGTGGATATTCTCATTCCCGACCTCCTCCATTCAATTCCGAGTAAGTTCGTAGGAATTGACCAAACTAATAATAGCACAAAGACTTTTAGGCTGTCAACGGAAAAAAGAAAAAAGCCACCCCACAGGGTAGCTACCTTTTTTTGAGGTTCTCGAAATACTCCAGTCGTTCTTTGATGATTTTTTCTCGCCCCTGATCACTTGGTTGATAGAATTTCCGATCTTGCACGTTTTCAGGAAGATAATCCTGGACTACATAATGATGGGGATAATCATGAGGGTAGTGATAACCTAGACCATGGCCTAATTTAGCTGCACCAGGATAATGGCTATCTCGTAAGTGTTGGGGCACTGGTTCTGCCCGAGTGGTTTCTACAACCTGCAGGGCGTGATCTACCGCGGTAATCACTGAATTGCTTTTTGGGGCAGTAGCAATATATATGATCGCTTGGGCAATGGGAATTCTAGCTTCAGGCATACCTAGCCATTCTAACGAAAAAGCGGCAGCTTGGGCCATAAGCAAAGCGTTAGGATCCGCCATACCCACATCTTCTGCTGCATGGACTAAAAGACGCCGTACAATAAAACGGGGATCCTCATTAGCGTAGACCATGCGAGCATACCAATACAAGGCCGCATCAGGATCACTCCCCCTTAGGGATTTGATAAAGGCAGAAATGACATCATAGTGTTGATCTCCACTTTTATCGTAGCGTACCCTTTGGGCCTGAGCTGCCTCTTCCGCAACCGCTAGATCTACTTCCCGCACCCCTTCATTATTGGGAACAGTGGTTAAAACCGCAAATTCCAAAGTGTTTAAAAGCACCCGGGCATCACCATTAGCTACCTGCACAAAGTGTTGCAAGGCCTCTGGGGTTACCTCACAAGCAATCTCCCCTAACCCCCTTGGGGAAATTAGGGCTAAATTGGCAACGCTGTGAAGGTCTTGATCTGTTAGGGGTTTTAATTCATAGATTTGAGATCTACTGAGCAAAGCTGCATTAACTTCAAAATAGGGGTTTTCAGTAGTGGCCCCGATCAAAATCAAATCCCCAAGCTCTACTGCTGGTAAAAGCACATCCTGTTGACCCTTATTTAACCTTTGAATCTCGTCTACAAATAAAATAGTCCGTTGACCATAATAGGCCCTACGCTCCCGGGCTTGAGTCATGAGTTTTTTCAATTCAGCCACACCGGTGGTTGTAGCACTCACATCCACAAAAACACCCTTGGTGGTTTGGGAAATGACGTAGGCTAAGGTAGTTTTTCCTACACCTGGTGGACCGTAAAGAATAATGGAGCGTAATAAATCTTCTGTGATCGCTCTCCGCAAAAGCTTACCTTCCCCGAGAATATGTTCTTGACCCACATATTGCTCAAGGGATTCTGGTCGCATCCGCACCGCTAAGGGGGCGTGCTTGTCCTTTAGCTCACTGTGGTCAAATAAATCCATATTCAATCCTCCTCACAAATCTGGCGCACAATCCAACTGGCCATGAACAAACCAGCCACCGGAGGAACAAAAGAAGTGCTTCCAGGAATTGCCCCATCCCTTTGTCCCACTACTTGCTCTGGGGAAAAAACTACTGGTAAGCCACTCTCGATTCCCCTCTTCCGCAAAGACACCCTAACCGCTCTTGCTAAGGGACAAGTGTGAGTTTTAGCTATATCCGTAATCGTGAGGCGAGTAGGGTCTAGTTTATTTCCCGTGCCTAAAGAAGAAATAATGGGTATATCCTCTTGTAAACAACGTTCAATTAGACTCACCTTCGGGCCCACACTATCGATAGCATCCGCGACATAATCCACCCTAGGTGAAAGTAGAGCTTCGTGTGTAGAGGCTTGATAAAACTGGGCAAAGGTTTGTACCTGGCAATTAGGATTGATCTGGCGGATCCGTTCCGCCATCACATCTACCTTCGTTCTTCCAATTGTTGACTCTAAGGCGATAATTTGCCGATTTAAGTTGGTTAAATGAACCTGATCGTGGTCGATCAAAATTAAAGATCCGATTCCAGAACGGGCTAAGGACTCAACCACATAGCCTCCAACTCCACCTATGCCAACTACCGCCACAGTGGTGTTTGCTAGTCGTTGCAGATTGGTGGATCCCACCACCATCTCTGTCCGCGAAAACCGATGTTCCATTGTTTTCCTCCAAAAAAAATACCCCTCACGGGGTATTAAAATCATGCCCCCCACCATACCGCTAGTACTGACCCGAATGAACCTGCGCAAGCAGGTGGGTGCCCACCTAACTAGTTCGGTCCTCCATTTTAAAAAGGCTCGACCTCAGTAGCCAGAGTTAAGGCTCCCTGTGTTATGGTGTTGGCTCATAACAAGGCCAGATTGATCGCGAGCACAGCAGGGGTTGCTTTTACTTTCTAGCTTGATGATATCATAGAGCCGACTCAGTTTCAAGTCCCCCGCTTGTACCGATTTTTCCCGGTTCTACAGGGAAATGGTTGGACATAGAGTGTAGCAAGGAGGTCTTGACTATGGATCAACTCTTGGGCAAAGTTATGGCCATCGCTTTTTTAGTTGAGGTTTTAACTAACACCATTAAGACGGCGCTACCTAA
>JAAZLB010000131.1 GCA_012799535.1 Bacillota bacterium
AAATGGCGATAGATATTTTCTAAAACCACAATAGACGAGTCTACCAACATGCCCACACCAAGGGCTAGACCACCGAGGGTCATCAAGTTGAGGGACAGTTTGGAAAAGTAAACTAGAACAAAGCTAGCAATAATTGAAACAGGAATGGATAAAGCTATAATAAATAGGCTTTGGAAATTTCGTAGGAAAAACCACAAAACTAAGATGGCCAAAATACCACCAATAATCCCACTTGATGCTAGGTTGCCGATACTTTGATTAATAAATAGGGATTGGTCTGTAATAATGGTCAACTCTAAATGAGGATTTTCCGCTTCGATTTTGGCTAGGGTAGACTTAAGATTTTGTGCCACCCGCACCGCATTGGCTCCATTTTGGCGCATGACTTGAATTAAAATAGTGTCTTCTCCATTATAACGGGTGATTCCATCTCGGGGCTCAATATGGGTAGTTACTTCAGCCACATCGCCTAAATAGGTTAAGGAAGGAATTAAACCGCCTAAGCCTAAAATACCGCTACCTTGTTGCATACCCACAATGATCTGTTCCAAATCTTCCACACTAGAGATTTGGCTTCCCGCTCGTGTGGTGTATCTAACACCATCCGCGGTAACAGCTCCCCCAGGCACAACGATGTTTTGATACATAATTAATTGTTGCAAGATTACCGGTGTTAGCCCGATTTCATTAAGGTACTCAGGATCAAAAAGTACCTGGATTTCCTCTTTACTAGTTCCGAGTAAGCTCACTTGAGCCACTCCAGATAATTGTTCTAGTTGTGGTTTGATTTTATTTAGTTGCTCAGATAATTCTACCGATGAAAGTCCATCTCCCGTTACTCCAATTAACATCAAGGGAAAGTCGTTGGGATTCACTTGCGTTACGATGGGTGTTTGGGCACCTTCTGGTAAAGTTAGCGCCAGCTGGGCTAGGTTATTACGCATTTGGTCTAAGGCACTAAGCATATCTGTACCCCAATCAAATTGGAGCACAGTTGCAGAAGCGTTTTCCATACTAAAGGAGTCTTGTCTGCGCAAACCACTTACGCCAGATAGGCTACCTTCAACTGGGATGGTAATATCTTGTTGCACAGTTAAGGGTGCTGCCCCTGGATAAAGTGTTACTACTACCGCAATGGGGAAGTTAAGGTCAGGTAATAAATCAATACCTATCTTTTGTAGGGAGATAACTCCAAATAATAGGGCGACAATCACAACTACAGTAATGGCGATTGGTCTATTGACCGCCAATTTTGATAAGTGCATGTGGATCCTCCTTAAGGGCTACACGAATTCTAATATAGTTTCTGGATATGGCTCGGTTATCCTGCCTCTTCGAGTCGAGAAGGGAAGAATCAAAGATGGATAAATTTAGTCGGCAAATACTCAATTTAGGTATTATTTTCGTCGTAGGGGTAGTCCTTCTGGTCCTATGGGCAGATTGGTCAACACCCAGATCATCCCCTCCGGTGCAACCGAAACCGCCGGCCCAGGAAGGGTTATCTAGTTGGCGGACTAGCTTTTCTGAAGCGGATTTGGACTTATTAGCCCGGGTTGTACGGGCCGAAGCCCAAGGTGAACCATATGATGGTCAAATTGCGGTAGCTGCAGTGATCCTAAATCGTGTGCGCCACCCAGAATTCCCCAATACAATTCCAGGAGTTGTCTATGAGCCCCTAGCCTTTACAGTTGTATCTAATGGACAAGTGAATAAACCGGCTGATGCTAGTGCCATCCAAGCGGCTCACGCCGCTTTAAATGGGTTGGATCCCACTGGAGGAGCTCTTTTTTTCTATAATCCAGCGAAAACTCGTAGTGGGTGGGTGCGTAGCCGTCATGTAGTAAAAACTATTGGAAAACACGTATTTGCCAGCTAGGGGGTGGCCCATGGGTAAACGGATGAAAAACCGACTGACACTTATAATTTTCGCCGTGGCTTTAGTGGTTATGGGGTTCTTTGCTGCTCAATATCATCTCAGCCGCCTTTATGAACAGCAGGTGGAGGTGGGTTATCGAAGAGCATTAAATGAGTTTGCCACCCATATGCAAGAATTAACTGTGGAAATGGGGCGTGCTCGCTTGGCTATTAGTGAGCGTCAATGTCAGATGGTTAATTCTAATTTTCATCGTTTAGTTTATGCCATTCAGAGTAACATGGGAGAATTACCCGTTGAGGAGATTCAACTAGAGCGGATTGCCAATTTGGTTAATCGAGTTAAGAATTGGGACGAAGGTGAAATCGAAGAGTTATATAGGCAAATGGAGTATGTGAGCCACGAGCTAGAGCAGCTCTTGCTCCGTAAAGAAAAAAAGTACCCGTGGGTGTCTTGGCAAGAATATCTGACCGCATCATCTGTTTTTCCGGGTCTCTTACAAGGCTTAGCCTTAATTAATGCTGAGCTTGACGATTTTAAAAAGCCCTCTAGAAGTGGAGAGATCGTTGGGGAAGAAATTAGCGAAGAACAAGCAATAGAGGTAGCTCGGGAGTTCAGTGGAAGCGAATTGGATTATCAGATAATTAATGAAAGCACCGGGACCATTCCCACTTATACTGTCGAGGGGAAAGTAGGAGAAGAAAATATTCTTTTAGAAGTGTCGAAAAAGGGTGGGGTTGTTTTATGGATGATCTCTACCAAACCGGCAGACCAAACCAGGTTAGGTACTGCTGAATTAGCAATGTTAGGTAAAGAGTTTTTAGAGGAAAGGGGCTTTCCGCCCCTTTATTTAACTGATGCCCAAAGTCTCCAGCACCGAGTTATCTTCACCTACGTGCCTAAGCGGGAGGAGATTCTCTATTATGGAGAACCAATTAAAGTGCAACTAAGTGCAGCTGATGGTAGTGTCTTAGGTTTTTGGGGTACCCCCTTTTATCTGGCCCAAAGTCGGGTACAAGAAGACAAGACAACTATTCAAACAGAGATAGCCTGGATCCCTCGAGAAAAGGTGAGACAGGGCGTGGAGATTCTCGATCAAAAGTTTGCTTTAGTCAAGAACGACCAAGAAGAAGAGATTCTCGTGCAAAGGCTTGGGGTACACTACGAAGGTGACTACTACCTAATTTATCTTAACGCCCAAACAGGCGAAGAGGAACTGATTGAGCAAGTGAGTTCTTCCCAGTTTTTTTAGACTAAAGCTTGAATATGGGTGGCATTAATGGAGGTGATTTGTTTAGGATCTCGCCTAGATACCTCTCCTGTTACTAGTAAGAGTGGTTGATTATAAATGATCTTCCCGTATTTTTTATACACGCTTTCAAAGATAGTCACATCAATTAGGCCGAATTCGTCTTCTAAAGTTAAGAAGACAACTGTCTTACCACTACGCGTAGGGGGACGATGAGGTCGAATCACTAAGCCTGCTACTTGCACCGTCCCTTCGGTGCGCTTGGCCACTTCTTTGCTAGTGAGAACTTTTTTAGGAAGTTTAGGTCGGAAAAAGTCCATTACATGTTGACAAGCAGAAAGACCTAAAACAGCGTATTCACGTAGCCAACGGTCGAAGGGGTGGAAATCTTGTACTTGACGATTACTGGGGGGAGTTTCTAAAAAGAGGCTCCCTTGTTTATTTTGATAATACTTGGGTAAATCCCAGAGCAAAGCACGGCGATTAGGGGAGTACCAATCGAATGCACCTGCTAAAATTAGATTTTCTGTGATGTCCTTGGCTACATTAGTACGGTAAACAAAATCATGAACCGATCTAAAGGGTGCTTCTCCTTTGGCTTGGGCAATAACTTCTAGAAAGCCTTTCTCCATACCCTTCACTTGCTTGAGACCAATACGGATGGCGTTTTCATCTCCTGAAAATTCGCTATCACTGTCATTAATATGCAGTGGTAAGATGGTAATACCTCGATTGCGTGCTTGCACACAAAGGGTGTTAGGTGGGTAAAACCCTATAGGTTGGTGGTTTAAAAGGGCTGCATAGAATTGAGCTGGATAATGCTCTAATAAATAGGCAGTGCGGTAAGCTGTATCCGCGAAGGCGGCGGCGTGGGCTTCGCAAAAGCCATAGCCTGCATAACCTACGATATAGGAGAAGACCACTTCCGCCGTTTCTTGGTCTACGCCTCTAGCAATTGCCTTCGCAATAAAGTTCTCACCGATGCTTTCCATTTCCGCTTGAGAGCGAAATTTAGTCATGACTTTACGCAAACGATCCGCTTCCCCTGGGGTGAATCCTGCAATTTTAGTGGCAATTTCAATCACTTGCTCCTGATACAAGACCACTCCGTAGGTGGGGGCTAAGATTTCTTCTAGTTTAGGATGGATGTAAGTGATTGCTTCTTCGCCATGACGGCGGGCGATGAAGGGATCCACCATATTACCCTTAATGGGACCTGGACGAATTAAAGCCACACTAGCCACTAAATCCTCAAAGCGATCCGCTTGTAAGCGGGACTGAAGACTACGTTGGGCTGGGCTTTCTAGTTGAAAGACCCCCACTGTTTCACCTTGCTGTAAGCGGGTGAAGGTAGCTTGGTCATTGGTGGGAATGTTATTGTAGTTAAGATCTGGAGTTTCTTGTACCACATTAGAAACTGCGGAAAGGGTTCGCAAAGAGAGTAAATCGATTTTAATTAGCCCTAAATCTTCTATAGTGTGTTTGTCAAACTGGGTGATTAAGACTCCTTTCGCCGATGGCTGCAAGGGAGTCACGTTTGTTAAGGGATACCCGCTGATCACTAAACCCCCTAGATGGGTACCAATTTGGCGGGGGAAACCGGTTATAGCAGCACAATAATCCAAAAGCTTGGCATATTTCTTTTGATGTAATGGATGGGATTTTAATTCTGGAAGTCGGTTTAGTAAAGCACTAATGCCATCTGCAGGGATACTGGTGATATTTTTCGTTAAACGCCCTAATTCTTCGGTGGAATAGCCTAAGGCTTTTCCTAGATCACGTAAGGCTGAACGGGCATGGTAGGTTTGAAACATGCACACAGAAGCCACTCTTTCAGCACCATAGCGTTGGTAAACATACTCTGCTACCTGATCGCGATAGCGAGCATCAAAGTCAATATCGATATCGGGCTTTTGGGCTCTCTCTAAGCTTAAGAAACGTTCGAAAAGTAAACCTCTGGAAAAGGCATCCACATTGGTTATTTCCAAGCAATAAACTACTACCGAATCAGCCGCGGAGCCTCGACCTGCATAGCGAATGTTCTGCTTTTGGGCATATTGGACCAGATCCCAGACCGCGAGAAAATAATCAGCCACATCAAGCCTCTCAATAATATTTAGCTCATGCTCAATTCTATCGCGGAGGGCTGGAGTAATGGTCTTGTAACGTTTGTTAGCACCAGTCCAAGTGAGCTCAGTGAGGAGCT
>JAAZLB010000132.1 GCA_012799535.1 Bacillota bacterium
AGACTAATCTCTTAGAAGCAATTTATGTTCTGTCCCTAAGTAAATCCTACCGGACTGGTCGCGAAACGGAGCTAATCAGGCACGGGTCTGCTGAAACCATTATTCAAGCCCAAGTGCAAAAAATGGCTCGGTTAGATTTGGCGGTTAAAGTAAGCCAAACTGCCTCTAAAAAACTCTTAGTCAATCAAAAAGCCACTAACGCGAATTCGTTTGTGGGCCGATTAAATACTGTGTTGTTTACCCCTGATGTGCTTCAATTAGTAAAGGGCTCTCCTGGGGATCGGAGACGTTTTTTAGATATTCAAATTTGCCAAATTGATCCAGTCTATCGCACCAATCTACTAAAATATCAGCGAGTGATTCGACAGCGAAATAGTCTCCTTAAAGAAAGCCAAGCTCAACGCAGCCTTTTAAAGCAACTTGGAGTGTGGGATCCCCAATTAGTAGCCTTAGGAACGAAGATTATCTGGCGTAGGCAGGAAATTCTCAGTATTCTCGAAGAATTTAGCCAAAGGGCTCATAAAAAAATAAGCCATGATTTAGAAAATTTAAAGGTGGCCTACGCACCATTTTTTGTAGCTACAGTCGAAGAGTCGAAGAAATACGACTTAGGGGAGATTGAGAGGTTTTTATGGCAAGAACTAGAGCATAAAAGGGAAGAAGAGGCACGACGAGGCTATACTTTGGTAGGTCCCCACAGGGACGATATTGTCTTTTTAATTAATGGTTTAGATTTAAAAACCTATGGTAGTCAAGGTCAGCAGCGCACGGCGGTACTTGCCTACATTTTGGCTGAATTAGAACTTGTGGCTAAGGAAACAGGGGAATACCCTGTGGTGCTTTTAGATGATGTCATGTCCGAGTTAGACCAAACCCGCCGTTCTTTTTTACTGTCTATTTTAAATAAAAAGGCGCAAACCATCGTTACCACCACAAATCTTTCTAGTTTCGATGAGTTAACCAAAGAAGAAGCCACAATTTTTAGAATTGAAAAGGGCAGGATCCTCTAGGGAAAGGGAGAGATTATGTTTTTACACCTTGGCAGTGATGTTGTAGTCCCCTTAAATGAGGTTATTAGCATTATTAATTTAGATAAGGATCACTCACCACTAAATCAAGAATTTCTCAAAACCGCCGAAGAAGAGGGTTTTGTGATACAATTAAGTGAGGAACCAATTTCTTGCGTGATTAGTGCTAAGCATATTTATCTTTCCCCAATTTCCGTTCGCACCTTAAGTAAAAGGGCTCGGGATGGTCATTTAACAAGAGATTGAGTTTAAGGAGAGTTGATAGATCTTGGAAAAACAACCAATAACTCCTACCTATACAGCAGACCAAATCCAGGTGCTAGAAGGCTTGGAAGCGGTTCGGTTAAGGCCGGGAATGTACATCGGTAACACCGATGTGACTGGTCTTCATCACCTTTTTGTAGAGGTAGTAGACAATTCCATTGACGAAGCCATGGCAGGCTATTGTGACCAAATCGATGTGGAAATCCATGAAGATGGGTCTTTGTCCGTACGGGATAATGGAAGTGGTATTCCCGTAGAAGTCCACTCTAAAACGAAAATTTCAACTTTGGAAACGGTTTTGACTATTCTCCATGCTGGAGGAAAATTTGGACAAGAAGGAGCCCACTATAAGGTTTCCGGTGGTTTGCACGGTGTGGGTGTAGCTGTTGTAAACGCCCTTTCTGAATGGTTAGAAGCGGAGGTCTGGTATAATGGTCGCCATTATTCTCAGCGGTACGCCCGGGGTGTGGCCCAAGAAAGCCTGCAAGATTTAGGACCAACTAAGCAATCCGGTACCCAAATTCGTTTCATGCCTGATGCTACTATTTTTGACACGGTAGATTTTCATGCGGACATGATTGTCTATCGCCTAAGAGAATTAGCCTTTTTAAATAAGGGCATCACCATTACCTTTTCGGATCATCGTTCTAAACGTTACCATCGCTTTTTGTATAAGGGTGGAATTGTTTCCTATGTGGATTATCTAAACCGCAATAAAACCTCGGTGATGAAAAACCCGATTTATTTTGCGACTAAAAAAGAAGATATTGAAGTCGAGGTGGCTATTCAGTATAACGATAGTTATACCGAGACTATGCTTAGTTTTGCCAATAATATTAACACCCACGAAGGTGGTACCCACTTAGTGGGTTTTCGGAGTGCTCTGACTCGAACAATTAATGATTATGCTCGAAGGAAGAATTTCTTAAAACCTAATGACGAAAACCTAACAGGTGATGATGTACGGGAAGGATGCACCGCAATTATTAGTGTGCGGATTGCTGATCCCCAATTTGAGGGACAAACTAAAACTAAGCTAGGTAATAGTGAAGTCCGGGGCTTGGTAGAATCTATTGTAGGGGAAGAGCTAGCCATCTTTTTGGAAGAAAATCCATCTGATGCTAAGCGTATAATGGATAAGGGTTTGCAGGCAGCTAGAGCGAGACAAGCTGCCCGGAAGGCTCGGGAGTTGACCAGGCGTAAAAGTGCTTTAGAAATCTCTTCCTTACCAGGTAAACTTGCAGACTGTAGTTTAACGGATCCTGAATTATGTGAACTCTTTATCGTAGAAGGGGATTCGGCTGGTGGAACCGCGAAGCAAAGTAGAGATCGTCGTTTCCAGGCAATTTTGCCCCTCAGAGGTAAGATTCTTAATGTGGAAAAGGCAAGATTGGATAGAATTTTAAGCAATGCGGAAATCCGAGCCATGGTCACGGCCTTTGGTACAGGCATTGGGGAAGATTTTGAGATTGAGAAAGCCCGATACCACAAAATCATTATTATGACTGACGCAGACGTGGATGGTGCCCATATACGCACTTTACTGTTAACCTTTTTCTATCGTTATATGCGTCCTCTTTTGGAGCATGGTTATGTGTATATTGCCTTACCACCCTTGTATCAGGTGCGAAAAGGAAAGGAATCCTTTTATGCTTTTGATGATCAAGAACTAGACGAAATCTTAGAGCGGGTTGGTCGCCAAGGGATTACTCTTCAACGTTATAAAGGTTTAGGTGAAATGAACGCAGATCAACTCTGGGAAACCACCATGGACCCGGCGAAGCGTACTATCTTACAGCTCAAAATTGAAGATGCCCTCTTAGCTGATGATATTTTCACTACCCTAATGGGGGAAAAAGTGGAACCGCGCCGGGAGTTCATTGAGGAACACGCTAAAGAAGTGACGAATCTAGACATTTAGCTAAGGGGTGGATCTATTTGAGTATTAATTTGCATAATGGAAAAACAGTCCCCGTAAGAATTAGCGATGAGATGAAAACATCGTATATCAATTATGCCATGAGTGTAATTGTAGAACGGGCTTTGCCTGATGTGCGGGATGGACTCAAGCCAGTACAACGGCG
>JAAZLB010000133.1 GCA_012799535.1 Bacillota bacterium
CTTCAGCCATGTCTAGGTCACGAATCCGAGCTTCAGCAGCTTGGAGGTTCTCAGCAGAGGTACCTAGGTTAGCAATTGTGTGCTCTAGGCGGTTTTGCATAGCACCTAGTTTGGACCGTTCCGCGGATACTTCTTCTAACGCCTTATTGATTGTTGTGATAGCTTTATCAGCGGATTTTTGCGACGAGACGTCTATTCCTTCGTCTGCCTTAACTTCAAACTTATCACCGTTAACAAAGTCATCCTCAACTGTCATCAAGGCTTTAGCATCCCCAACAACATCCGTATCCCAATCGTTAGCCATATCAGCGGTTAGATCAACGTCATCAACACCATACCATGCCTTACCGTCGCTAGACACAGCAACAACGTCTCCCTCACCATTCAGCAAAACTAGGCTAGGATGTGCAGCAGTTTCATCCGTACCATCGGCGAATTCCACGTCTGTCAAATGGACGTTTTCATCAAACGTAGCAACTCTATATTCACCGGCTTCAAGTCCCTGAACTTCGACCGAAGCGGTAGCTTTGATTTCGGTAAGACTTATTTCCTCATCATTTGTTCCAGCTTCAACGGTCAAGGAAACCTTACCGCTGATCACTTTATCAGAAAACTCAATAATTTTGCCTGCAACCGGTGCTGTGTTGGCCAACTTGCCTTCCTTAGTTGCCTCACCTAAGAGAACGTACTCTTCACCGTCTTGGCTAACAGCAACAATCTCACCCTTCTCGTTGGCAAGGCCGTAGTTAGCAACTGTGTCATCGGCCATCGTCACGTTGTCCAACTTGACAACATCAAGGTTATACTCACCAACTGCTAAGGCGGTCGATGCTACATTGACCACGTCGTTTGCCTCGATAGAAAATGTTGCTTCCCCTGCGCCACTACCGGCCACTTTTAGAGCATTTGCATCCATGGCTCTTATAGCTAGGTCCACGTTTTGCCCTTCATTAGCGCCAATATGAAAAATGGAACTAAATTTCCCGTCTAAAAGAGTCTGGGTATTAAATTCTGTTGTTTCGGCAATACGCGTGATCTCGGACGCCAGCTGATTGATTTCCTTTTGGATTTCAGCCCTATCAGCTTCGGTATTAGTATCAGTTGAAGATTGAACCGCTAGTTCACGCATTCTCTGAAGAATAGCATGAGTTTCGTTAAGTGCACCTTCAGCGGTCTGGATTAAGCTGATGCCGTCTTGTGCATTTCTAGAAGCTTGTTTTAAACCTCTGATTTGACCACGCATTTTTTCAGAGATTGCTAAGCCTGCCGCGTCGTCGCCAGCTCTGTTAATTCTGAAGCCGGAGGAGAGTTTCTCCATAGACTTTGCTGCGCCGCCTTGATTGATACCCAACTGCCTATGGGCGTTTAAAGCCATAACGTTGTTATTAATTCTCATTACGTTTACCTCCTTGTGGTAAATAAAGATTTTTCGAGGAACATCCTTGTTCCTGTGTGGACTCTAGCCGAGGTGATCAGTCCCGACTATTGTCCGAGACAACTTGCCATGGCCTTTGGCTCATTATCCCTTACATTACATATATCGTCTCTTGTCTCAAATACTTTAGCCCTTTTTTGAAAAAACTTCTCTCGTTTGTCTAAGCTCGGCTACAAACACTTTCATACAACTCTTTATACTTCTTCGCCGACTGTTGCCAGCTAAAATCAGAGCGCATAGCATTGCTCACAATACTCATCCAGGGACCATCTTCCCCTAGTTCGTAAAGGCCAACTGCTTTTTGCATGGTGTACAAGAGATCGTGTGCGTTATAATTCGTGAAACTAAAGCCATTTCCTTCCCCAGTTTCTAGGTTGTAAGAATGGACCGTATCCTTTAAACCACCTGTCTCCCGCACAACAGGTAAAGACCCATAGCGCATAGCAATTAACTGCCCTAAACCACAGGGTTCAAAGAGAGAAGGCATTAAAAACAAATCAGAAGCAGCATAGATCTTATGGGCCAGATCGTTTTTAAAACTAATAGTAGCACTAACCTTGTCTGGATACTTACCTGCAAAATGCTTAAACATCTGCTCATACTCAGGCTCCCCAGTTCCTAAAACCACTAGTTGAAGATTTAGTTTTAAAATCTCCTCTAAGACATGGGCCACTAGATCCAAACCCTTTTGCCTCGCAAGTCTCGCCACCATCCCCACCATAGGTATATTAGAATCCTGGGCTAAGCCTAACTCCCCTTGCAATGCTACTTTGTTCTCCTGTTTCCGTTTAGGAGAACGCCAAGTGTAATTCTTGACCAAGTAGGGATCCGTTTTAGGATCCCATTCATCTAGATCAATCCCATTAATAATCCCCGTTAAAAAGGATTGACGCCTCGCTAAGACCCCTTCTAGATCCGCCCCATAATAAGCAGTTTGAATTTCTTGAGCGTAGGTAGGACTCACAGTAGTAATGGCATTAGAGTAATTAAGGCCCCCCTTCATGAAACTCACCTGATCATGAAATTCAATCCCATTCACATTAAAATGTTCCCAACCGAGACCGAGTAGATCACCTAAGACACTTTTAGGAAAAACCCCTTGGTATTGAAGGTTGTGAATGGTAAACACAGTTTTAATCTTGGCATAGAACGCTTGATTGCCATATTGGGTTAACATCACCGGGATCATCCCAGAGTGCCAATCATGACAATGGATTACATCTGGTTGGAAATGCAAAGCTGGCAGGGCATCTAAGACTGCCCGGTTAAAAAAGGCAAAACGCTCCCCATCATCAAAGAACCCATAAGTCCCAGGACGCTTAAAATGGGCTTCATTATCAATGAAATAAAAGATAACCCCATTGTATTCAAGTCTTAAAATCCCACAATATTGGTTTCTCCAACCTACATGGACAGAACAACGGTGCACTAATTCCATCTCTTTAACGAACTGTTCAGGGGTATCACCGTATCTAGGCAACACCACCCGCACATCTACCCCTTCTTGTTTTAAAGCCTTAGGTAAAGCCCCAATCACATCTGCTAAACCACCAGTTTTAGAAAAGGGCACCCCTTCTGCAGCGACAAATAAGACTTTCATGTTTTCCACCCCCTACACCTTAGCCAATTTGTTAATCACTAAGGGAAATTGGGGATCCCCAGTCAAACTCTTCCCCGCAGAAATGGTCACATCTTTATCTAAAATCACATTCTTTAAACTAACCCCTGGCCCTAGTTGAGCCTTTTGCATCACAATAGAATCCTTGATCACAACCCCAGGTCCCACCTGCACACCCCGAAAGAGGATACTGTTTTCCACTGTTCCTTCAATAGTACAACCACTAGCAAGCAGGGAATTAGAAACTTTACTTCCCTCTAAATATCTTACAGGGGCTTCGTGTTTTACCTTCGTATGGATTTGTCCATGCTTAAAAAAGAGCTCTTGCCAAACTTCTGGTTGGAGTAATTCCATACTATGTTGGTAATAACTCTTTA
>JAAZLB010000012.1 GCA_012799535.1 Bacillota bacterium
AGTTGGTGTATACCTTCAACAGGTCTCACTATAGATCACCTTCCATATCCACACTATAAACGGTACGAATAATTTCTTCAGTAGTGGTAACTCCTGCAGCTAACTTGCGCACCGCGGCTTCTTGTAAAGTTACCATCCCAGAACGTAGCGCAATCTCTAACAATTCTGCCTCGCCCACCTCTTTCTCAATAGCGGAACGGATCTCCCTGTTGAAAAGGAGTACCTCTTCCACTATAGTCCTCCCTCGATAACCAGTGTTACTGCAAAGAGGACAACCTTGACCTAGATAGACGGTTGTGGGTGGTTCTAAACCTAGGGATTTGATGAATCTAGTCATGATTGGATCCTTTAATTCCTCTGGTTGTTTACAATCGGGGCAAATCGTCCGCACAAGGCGTTGGGCCACTACCCCAATAATAGTTGAACTAAGGATGTATGACTCTAAACCCATGT
Organism: Bacillota bacterium; assembly: GCA_012799535.1. Lineage (GTDB taxonomy): Bacteria > Bacillota > Limnochordia > Darwinibacteriales > Darwinibacteriaceae > UBA4996. Next base: position 454 of record JAAZLB010000012.1, read on the forward strand.
TTTGAAGCCTAGTAATAGTAGCTACTGCATTATTAGTGTGTAAAGTAGACAAGACTAGATGACCAGTAAGGGCTGAACGGACCGCAATTTCCCCAGTCTCTTCATCCCGAATCTCTCCCACCATGATTACATCAGGATCCTGACGAAGTACGGTTCGTAAACCAGTAGCAAAGGTTAAGTCAATTTTGGGGTTTACTTGCACCTGATTAACCCCGGCTAAACGGTATTCCACCGGATCTTCTACGGTGACAATGTTCTTTTCTGGTGTGTTCAACTGGCTTAAAAAGGCATACAGAGTGGTGGATTTACCACTACCAGTTGGACCTGTGACTAAGATCAAGCCTTGGCTTAAACGGAGCATTTCCTCAATCTTATTCAGATTATCAGGGATAAACCCAAAATCTTCTAATTCTAACAGATGACTGGATTTTCGTAACACCCGGGCCACAATTTTCTCCCCATAGACGGTTGGCAACGAAGAAACACGCATATCTACTTCTTGCCCATCTACAGTCATTTGGATCCGCCCATCTTGGGGCCTTCTTCTCTCGGTAATATCAAGATTGGCCATGATTTTTACCCTAGAATTTACATCACCCCGCAAATGACGGGGGATTTCCATAATATCCCGGAGGATTCCATCAACGCGATAACGTACTCGCATACCCTCTTGATGGGGTTCTAAGTGAATATCACTAGCCCTTTGTTTAACCCCTTGCTCCAAAATCATGTTGGCAAGCCTAACACCAGGGGCATCACCTAAGTACTGTTGTTGCTCTTCTATTTGATCTTCTTCCTCTTCTTGGTAGCGATCAATTACTTCCCGAGCAGTCTGGGCAATATTTCGAGTCCTTTGAAAAGCATCATCGATTTCCTCGCCTGTGGCAATGAGGGGCTTAATTAACTTTCCAGTAAGGCGTTGCAGATCATCAATCACATTAATGTTTAAAGGATCCACCATAGCCACAACTAAAGAACCATCTTCCACCTCTAAGGGTAGTACATGCTGACTGGTGATTAAAGAAGAGGGTACTAAATTAACCACCTCGGGAGCTATGTAGCGGCGGGCGAAATCCACCCGTTCTAT
>JAAZLB010000134.1 GCA_012799535.1 Bacillota bacterium
CCCAGTGGATCACCCCCACGGTGGTGGTGAAGGTAAGGCTCCAATTGGTAGACCAGGACCTGTTACGCCTTGGGGTAAACCTACTCTCGGAGCACGTACTCGTAAGAAGAAGGCAAGCGATCGTCTCGTTGTTAGAAGTCGCAGGAAGAAGAAATAAAATTCTCTACGAGGAGGTGTTAAAATGGGTAGATCATTGAAAAAGGGTCCCTTCGCAGATGCTCACCTGTTAGATAAAGTACGGGTGATGAACGAGAAGGGCGAGAAACGAGTAGTCAAAACATGGTCGAGACGTTCGACTATTTTTCCGGATATGGTTGGTCACACCATCGCCGTGCACGATGGTCGCAAACATGTCCCCGTATATATTACTGAAGAAATGGTCGGTCATAAGCTAGGTGAGTTTGCTCCAACTCGGACTTTCCGGGGGCATGCTGGCGAAAGATCGTCGGGCAGATAAGCAGATCGGGGTGATAAATAATGGAAGCGAAAGCAATTGCTAGACATGTTAGAATTTCACCACGCAAAGCGCGCCAGGTAGTTGACTTAATTCGCGGTAAGGATGTGGACGAAGCGTTAGCCATTCTGCAGGTTACACCACAGGGAGGCTCCCCCATCGTCGAAAAGGTTGTGAAGAGCGCGGTTGCGAACGCGGAAAACAATTACGATATGGATATAGACTCCTTATACGTGGCTGAGTGCTATGTTGATCAAGGTCCAACTATGAAGAGAATTAGACCAAGAGCTAGAGGCATGGCTAATCGCATTCGTAAACGCACGAGTCATATTACTGTGATTTTGCGGGAAAAGGAGGAATAAGTGCGTGGGTCAAAAAGTACACCCGGTAGGGTTTAGACTTGGGGTTGTCAAAGACTGGGACAGCAAATGGTACGCCAATAAGCAAGATTATGCTGACCTTTTACACGAAGACCTAGAGATTAAAAGCTTGATTAAGGAACGTTTTTATCAAGCAGGCATCTCTAAAACTGAGATTGAACGGGCAGCTAACCGCGCTAAGGTCACCATTCACACTGGTAGACCTGGTATGGTCATTGGCCGTGGCGGTTCTGAAGTAGATCAGCTTCGTAAAGATTTAGAAGCGATGACCGGTCGACAAATCCAAATTAACATTGTGGAGGTTAAAACTCCCGAAATAGATGCCCAACTTGTGGCTGAAAGCATTGCCTTTGCCTTAGAGCGCCGGATTTCTTTCCGTCGGGCTATGCGTCAAGCTCAACAACGTGCCATTCGTTTAGGTGCGCAGGGTATCAAGGTTTCAGTTTCTGGTCGTTTAGGCGGTGCAGAGATCGCTCGTACTGAATGGAATCCAGAAGGTTCTATTCCTTTGCACACCCTAAGGGCAGATATTGACTATGGTTTTGCAGAAGCGAATACAACTTTTGGGAAGATTGGAGTTAAGGTGTGGATCTATCATGGAGAGATCCTACCTGAAACGGCTGTCCAGAAAAAGGCTAAAGGGGGCGAATAGGGATGCTTGTTCCAAAGAGAGTTAAGTATCGCAGAGTCCACCGCGGTCGTATGACCGGTAAAGCCCAAAGAGGCAACGAAGTCGCCTTTGGTGAATACGGCCTCCAGGCATTAGAGCCAGGGTGGATTAAAAATACACAGATTGAAGCAGCCCGTATTGCCATGACCCGTCATATCCGGAGAGGCGGAAATGTTTGGATTCGGATTTTCCCCGACAAACCAGTAACCGCAAAACCGGCAGAAACTCGGATGGGTTCCGGTAAAGGTTCTCCCGAACATTGGGTGGCAGTGGTAAAGCCAGGGCGAATTATGTTTGAGATTGGTGGCGTGCCCGAGGAGTTGGCCCGTGAGGCCATGCGCTTAGCAGCCCACAAACTTCCAGTGAAGTGCAAGTTTGTATCTCGGACAGTGGCAGGTGGTGACGCAAATGAAGGCTAAAGAAGTTCATGATCTTTCAACAGCTGAGCTAGAAGTGAAATTGGATGAGTTAAAGGAAGAACTCTTTAACCTAAGATTTCAGCTGGCTACTGGTCAATTAGATAACCCTATGCGTATTGGTGAAGTGCGGAAGAGTATCGCCCGCGTCAAAACTGTCATGCGTGAACGGGAATTGAATATTCAACGAGCTTAAGGTCCCTTAAGGATCCGAGAAGGGAGGAGCGCAGGTGAGTAAAGAAAGAGGCATCCGACGAACTCAAGTCGGTATTGTCGTAAGTGATAAGATGGATAAAACTGTGGTCGTTTCTGTAGAACGGACACTTCGTCACCCCTTATATGGTAAAACCATGAGGAGGACTGCCACATTCAAGGCACATGATGAATTGAATGAGTGCGGCGTAGGTGATCGAGTGAGAATTATGGAAACACGACCGATTAGTAAACAGAAGCGCTGGCGGGTAACGGAAATTATTGAGAAAGCCCGTTAGGCTAAGTTAGCCAAGGGAAGGAGGAGCTAGCATGATCCAGCAAGAGAGTCGTCTGAAAGTGGCGGATAACACTGGAGCTAGAGAAATTCTCTGCATTCGTGTGTTAGGTGGCACTGGAAGACGCTATGCTCATGTGGGTGATGTGATTATCGCTACTGTAAAACAGGCGACCCCCGGTGGCGTCGTAAAAAAGGGCGATATTGTACGTGCAGTTGTAGTTAGAACGAAAAAGCAATATGGCCGTAGCGATGGCTCGTATATTCGTTTTGACGAAAATGCTGCAGTTATTATAAATGACCAGAACAATCCGAGAGGGACTCGTATTTTCGGGCCTGTGGCTAGGGAATTGCGGGAAAAAGATTTCATGAAGATCGTCTCTCTGGCTCCTGAAGTTCTCTAGTAGAAAGGAGGATGGGGAATGGCTAAGATTCATGTCAAACGCGGGGATGTAGTAACCGTTATCTCCGGTGAGGGCCGTGGCAAACGAGGGAAAGTCCTCGAAGTTCATCCCAAGTCTGGCAGAGTTATTGTAGATGGTGTTAATATTCAAAAGAAGCACACGAGACCTACTCAAACCAACCCTCAGGGAGGTATTATTGAGAAACCTGGTCCCATCGATGCATCTAATGTTGCACTTTATTGCTCCAATTGCAAAGCACCTGTTAAGGTGAAGCGGGTTCGAAACGCTAACGGCGAATTAGAGCGTCAATGCAAAAAATGTGCTAAAACCATCAAATAAAGAACCTATTCCAGTTTGAGCTGTTTGAGAAGGGGGGAGTAGTGCTTGGCACGGTTTAAGGAAAAATACGAGACCGAAGTAGTCCCTGCGATGATGGAGCGGTTTGGCTACCAAAACATCATGGAGGTACCTCGGTTTGATAAAATTGTTCTAAATATTGGTGTGGGCGAAGCGGTTGGCGATCCAAAGGCCTTAGAAGCCGCAGTCCGTGACTTAGAAGCTATTTCTGGGCAAAAGCCAATTATCACTCACGCAAAAAAATCAGTGGCCGCATTTAAGCTTCGTGAAGGGATGGCTATTGGTTGTAAAGTAACCCTTCGTGGTGAACGTATGTATGAGTTTCTGGATCGCTTGATTAGTATTACACTTCCACGGATTCGTGACTTCCGCGGTGTTTCCGCCAAATCCTTTGATGGTCGTGGTAACTATAGTATCGGTTTGCGGGAACAAATTGTCTTTCCAGAAATCGAGTACGATAAGATCGACAAGGTGCGAGGCCTCAACATTGTAATCGGTACTACCGCCGAAACTGACGAGGAAGCGTATGAACTCTTGAAGCTTATGGGCATGCCATTTAGAAGCTGAAAGGAGAGATATAGTGGCCAAAAAATCAATGATCGTCAAGGCGCAGCGTGAAGCAAAATATAGAGTGCGCCAGGTAAATCGTTGCAGAATTTGCGGGCGTCCCCGTGGTTATATGCGCCGTTTCCAAATGTGCCGTGTATGCTTCCGGAAATATGCTAATGAAGGGCAGATTCCTGGAGTTACTAAATCCAGCTGGTAGGAGATGTTTCATCCTAGGGATGTAGCATCCGAAAGGAGGTTTCCTGTATGGTAATGACTGATCCAATTGCGGATATGCTAACACGGATTCGGAACGCAAATTCCGTGAAGCATGAATCGGTAGATGTTCCTCGTTCTAAAATGAAGGAAGAATTGGCTCGGATTTTGAAGGACGAAGGATTTATCAAAGATTACAAAGTGATTGAAGATGATAAACAAGGCACTATTCGCATCTACTTGAAGTACGATGCCAATAAAGGTCAAGTTATTCAAGGAATTAAGCGGATTAGCAAACCTGGTTTGCGAGTCTATGCCAATAAAGAAGAAGTACCTAGAGTGTTAGGTGGCCTTGGCGTGGCTATCCTATCCACCTCACACGGAATTATGTCTGACCGAACCGCTCGCCAAGAGGGTATCGGCGGCGAAGTAATTTGCTACGTTTGGTAAAGGGGGGAAATAGATGTCCAGAATAGGAAGAGCTCCAATCGAGATTCCCGCTGGTGTGGAAGTTAAAGTCGATGGTAACCTTATCGAAGTTAAGGGACCACAGGGAACCCTCAATAGAGAATTCCATCCTGATATGTTGGTCGAGGTGAGTGAGGGCTTTATTACAGTAACTCGCCCTAGCGACAATAAAGAACACCGTTCCCTCCATGGGCTCACACGTAGCCTAATTGCTAACATGGTCCAAGGGGTAACGGTGGGATTCACTCGGAACTTAGAAATTGTCGGTGTGGGATATAGGGCAGCTAAACAGGGAGATAAGCTCGTTTTGTCCCTTGGTTATTCTCACCCAATTGAAGTAATACCCGCTCCAGGTATTGAAATCGAGGTGCCAACACCAACCAAGATTTCGGTGAAAGGTATCGATAAAGAATTAGTGGGGCAAACTGCGGCGAACATTCGTGACTTTAGAAGACCAGAACCTTATCTCGGTAAAGGTATTCGTTATGAAGGCGAGAGGGTCCGCAGAAAAGCAGGTAAAGCAGGCAAAGCGTAGTAGCTTTTAGAAGGATGGTGAGATTGATGGCCAAATTTAACCGGCGTGAAGCACGGGAAAAAAGACATGCGCGATTACGTCAACAGATTGTCGGTACCCCGGAACGTCCAAGACTTAATGTCTACAGAAGTCTACATCACATTCACGCCCAGATCATCGATGATAGCATTGGAAACACTTTGGTTTCCGCCTCCTCTGTAGAACCTGAATTACGTGCTAAGTTAGGATCCACAGGGAATCAAGCAGCGGCCAGAGAAATTGGCCTTGTGCTCGCAGAACGGGCAAAGGAAAAAGGTATTACCAAAGTTGTTTTCGATCGTGGTGGATACATTTATCACGGCAGAATTGCAGCACTTGCAGATGGTGCCCGTGAAGGTGGCTTAGAATTCTAGGTGCAAGGGAGGGAAACGAACTTGTCAAAACGAACTGAAAATAGTGGCGTGGAGCTACAAGAACGCTTAGTAAATATTAATCCAGTCTCCAAAACCGTCAAAGGTGGTCGGACCCGCTCCTTTAGTGCCTTGGTGGTAGTTGGCGATGGTAATGGTAGAGTTGGTGCCGGTCTTGGCAAGGCTAAAGAAGTACCAGAAGCAATTCGCAAGGCAACAGAAGAAGCCAAGCGTAATATGATTGATGTACCTATTGTGGGAACCACAATTCCCCACGAGGTTACTGCAACCTATGGTGGAGCAAGGGTACTTTTGAAACCTGCTTCGGAAGGTACCGGAGTAATTGCTGGTGGACCTGTCCGTGCAGTTTTAGAGTCCGCTGGTGTGAGCGACGTCTTGACCAAGTCCTTAGGGTCTTCCAATCCCATTAACGTAGTTAGGGCAACGATTGAAGGTCTTAGCAGCCTAAGAACTGTTGAGGAAGTGGCCCGACTACGGGGGAAAACTCCCGGGGAAATCTTGGGTTAGGGGGCGAGTGTTGTGGCAAAGTTGAAAGTTACGTACAAGAAGAGCAGTATTGGTTATGCTCAAGATCAAAAGGATACCGTAGCGGCTTTAGGCTTGAAAAAACTAGGAACTTCGGTTATCCATGAAGATAACCCTGTAATTCGGGGTATGATTCATAAAGTTCGACATTTAGTTGAAGTGGAAGAACTAGACTAGTAAGAGGGGGTGTAAGTGTGCGGATTCATGAACTTAAACCCGCAGAAGGTAGCAATCGTCAACGAAAAAGGGTGGGTCGGGGTACTGGCTCCGGCCATGGCAAGACCTCTGGTCGTGGCCATAAAGGACAAGGCGCCCGCTCCGGTGGGGGTAAAGGGGCCTACTTTGAGGGTGGTCAAACTCCTTTAGTACGTCGTTTACCCAAGCGGGGTTTCACTAACGTGTTCCAAAAAGTCTACGCTGAAGTCAAGTTAACTGACTTGAATCGGTTCGCACCGGGTACAGTTGTCACTCCCGAGCTCTTGATGGAATCAGGGCTTGTGAAAAAGGTGAACGATGGAGTTAAAATTCTCGGTAATGGGGAAATCAACCACGCCTTAACGGTGCAGGCTCATAGTTTCACAAAATCGGCAGCAGCCAAGATTGAAGAGGCTGGCGGCAAAGTAGAGGTGATCTAGTTGCTAGCTGCATTAAAAAACTCCATGAAGATCCCGGATCTGAGAAAAAGAATTCTCTACACTACGACCATGCTCGCAATATTCCGGGCGGGATCATTTATTCCAGTTCCAGGTGTCAACGCCTCAGCGCTGGCTCAAGCGTTAGGTGTGGACCAAGGCAACATCTTTGGTTTTCTCAACCTCTTTACTGGGGGGGCTTTAGCTAGATTTACTGTCTTTGCCCAAGGGGTGAGCCCCTATATTACGGCCTCGATTGTCATTAACTTATTGACCATTGTAATTCCCAGTTTAGAAGAATTATCTAAAGAGGGACCAGAAGGTCGGAAGAAAATTGCCCAGTATACACGCTGGGCCACAGTTGTGTTAGCCTTAATTCAAGCTTTTGGTACTACCATGATGGCTCGCAACTGGGGTGTAACTTCTAATCCTACGTTCTTTGGCTTGACTTTAATCATGTTGACCTTGACAGCAGGTACAATGCTTACTGTTTGGCTAGGAGAAAAAATCTCCGAGAAGGGCATTGGTAACGGAATTTCCCTTCTGATTTTTGTGAACATTGTAGCGGCTATGCCCGCCGGGTTCATCAATGCCATTAAAGCAGTGGGCGAAGGTGGATTGAACATCTTTAGTCTAATTGCCTATCTCTTGATTTCTGTTGCAGTAATCGCAGCAGTCGTCATGATTACCCAAGGTGAGCGGAGAGTTCCTGTGCAATACGCTAAGCGTGTTGTAGGTCGCAAAGTTTACGGTGGCCAGTCCACCCACATTCCTTTGAAGGTGAACCAAGCGGGGGTAATTCCAGTTATTTTTGCATCTTCGGTGCTAACCTTCCCCCTCACGTTGGCCCAGTTCATTCCAGGAGTTAACGTGGTGAACCGCTGGATTGGATACGGTACCTTTGGGTACAATTTCCTGTATGTGATTCTTGTCATCTTCTTCACTTATTTTTATACTGCGGTAACCTTCAATCCTATTGAGGTTGCTGACAATATGAAGAAAAACGGTGGGTATATCCCTGGTCTACGTCCAGGTAAACCAACCGCTGATTACCTGGATAAAGTTCTTTCCAGGATTACCTTGCCAGGTGCATTCTTCTTGGCAGGTATAGCGGTACTACCATTTGTTGTAGCTGCTGTTACAAGGATTCCCTCGAACATTCTCTATTTCGGAGGCACCGGATTGTTGATTATCGTTGGTGTTGCACTTGACACCATGCAACAAATTGAAGCTCATTTGCTCATGAGGCACTATGAGGGGTTCCTGAAATAGAAGGGGGAAAACAAGATGCGATTGGTGTTGCTGGGCTTGCCTGGTGCAGGTAAAGGTACCCAGGGGGATCAGATTGCTGAAAAATACGGCATTCCCCACATCTCCACTGGGAGTATCATTCGCCAGGCAGTGGCCTCCGGTATTGGTTTAGGTCAAGAGGCTAACACCTATATCAGCAAAGGCGAACTAATTCCAGATGAATTGGCTATCCAAATTGTCTATGAACGCATTAGCCAAGCTGATTGCACCAAAGGTTGGATTCTTGATGGATTCCCCCGTACCGTGCTGCAGGCTAAGGCATTAGACGGGCGTTTGGCCCAGGATGGGTTAAATGTTCAGATGGCCTTCGATATTAGAATCACACATGAAGAAGCTATCGAACGTATTGCAAAAAGGCGAATGTGTAGTCAATGTGGAGCGGTGTATCATCTTGAGTATTATCGAGCTCGTGATAAGGGAGTCTGTGACGCCTGTGGTGGTCCCCTTTATCGCCGTGATGATGATACTGAAGAAACCGCCCGCAAACGTCTCGCTGTTTATATGAGGCAAACCCACCCAGTTGTGCATTACTACGCTCAAAATGGGCTTTTGTACAGTATTGACGGGGTTAGGTCCATTCACGAGGTTTTTGCAGATGTGGACCATTATCTACAAATCTTGGTGGGGGAGCAC
>JAAZLB010000135.1 GCA_012799535.1 Bacillota bacterium
ACGCGCCACGGTGCCCAGCCTTCAATTCCTACACGGTCGGAAGTGGAGGAGTTTTTGAGCTAGCAAGGGGCAAAACTAAACAAAGGTAATTGTGGATCATAAGCGAATTAGTCTTGTATATCGGTTGCAGATGAGGAGGTTCCTATTGACTGAACAACAATCAACCATTAGAACGTATCGTGGTTTTACCCTCGATCCCTTTCAAGCAGAAGCGGTGGATTTTATCGACCAGAACCAATCAGTCTTGGTTGCGGCACCCACCGGAGTAGGTAAAACTCTCATTGCCGATTACATCATTGAAAAGATCTTTAGAGAAGGGGGAAGAGTGGTTTACACTGCCCCTATTAAAGCATTAAGCAATCAGAAATTTCGAGAATTTAAGGCTGTGGTTGGCCCTGAGGCTATGGGTATTCTCACTGGAGATGTGGTGATTAATCCAGAGGCTCCCATTCTGATTATGACCACTGAGATTTTCCGGAACATGCTCCAAGAAGACCCAGAACGGGTTCATGATGTACGCTATGTGATTTTCGATGAAATTCACTATATAGACGATCCTGAAAGGGGCAGCGTCTGGGAAGAAAGCCTAATCTTCATGCCTCCCACCATGCGCTTTTTAGGCCTTAGTGCTACTATTCCTAACGTGGATCAACTAGCTAGTTGGATTGAGGATGTGCAAAAGCAGGAGGTGCAAGTGGTCACCCACGACGAGCGGATCGTCCCTTTGAAACATGCTCTTTATGAGCGTTCTTTAGGGATTACCACTATGGGTCGAGTTCAAAAGAAGTATCGAAACCTAGTGGCTAATAGTCCTGAACCGGGAAGACCTTTAGCTGAATCCACAACCCATTTAGATCTGATTCGGGCAATTAAGGATGAATATTTACCTTGTTTGTTTTTTACCTTTAGCCGTCGTAAGTGTGAAAGCAACGCCTTAGAGCTAGGGGAAGAACATGATTTTCTTACTAAGAGCGAAAAAGCCCAGGTGCGTACAATCATTGCTGAAGTGTTAGAACGCTATCCTAATGTGGAAAGTGAACGTTGGCCCCACTTAAGGCGCCTACTTCTCAAGGGAATTGCCTATCACCACGCGGGAATGCTACCTGTCTTGAAGGACATTGTGGAAGAACTATTCACCCATCGCTTGATTAAGGTGTTGTATTGCACAGAAACCTTCGCGGTAGGGCTAAACTTCCCTTGCAAGACAGTCTGTTTTGATTCTAGCACTAAGTGGGATGGGCTCTCCTTTAGGCCCATTTCCAACCGAGAATACTTCCAAATGGCTGGTCGAGCCGGCAGACGGGGAATTGATGAAGAAGGTTTTGTCTTTACCTTAGTAGATCTAGGCTATTTCGATCCTAGTCAATTTCCCAGTATGAAAGAGGACGAAGTAGAACCACTGCAGAGCCAATTTGCCCTCACCTATAATTCTATTTTGAATCTAGTTAAAAACTACGACGAAGACGACATCTACCGGATCCTAGGCCAAAACTTCGCCACCTACCAAGCCTCTGCTGAAAGAGAAGGGGTTTTGGTACAATTGGAGATGCTTGCAGATGAACTAGCTATTTATACGAAGAACTTCAAGGGCTCTGGCTCTGAAATGTTACCGCGCCTTTTGCGTAAAAAAATCGAGTTCGAAAGACGGTTGAACTCTGAGTATAATAAGCGCACTAAGCGTTATCTAAAACGGGAAATCCGTACCATCAATCAACGCATAGATAGTGCTTTTTACAGAAGCTTTCCTAATCGAGATCCCCATTCACTACGTCGGGAAAACCGGAAATACCGGAGACAGGTTAAAAACTATGAGCGGCTAATGTTGCGGGAACAAACCCTCAATCCCCATGAAAAGTATATCCAAGAGTTTTCAGATAAGAAAGCAGTCTTAGAAGGCTTGGGTTACTTGCAGGGTGATCAACTTACAACTCCAGGATTGCTAGCCAGTCAGATTCACGGACATGAGCTTTTGATCACGGAGATGTTTATGGAGGGTTTATTCCACTCTTATCCACCAGCAGAACTGAATGCAGTCATGGTCTCTATTGGTTATGAACCACGGAAGAACGAATATCGACTCAAACACCGTCTCGATCTTAGTCCTGTCTTTCGGATTTGGCATTTTCTTGCCAAAATGGAACAGCGGATGATTGGTTTTTCTACTGTCCAATTTAATGATCACGTGGCTGCCTTGGCATATCGCTGGAGTAATGGTGAAAGCTTTGCCAACCTTCTCAATGACTCTTCTATTGATGAGGGGGATCTAGTTTTTGCCTTCAGGCGAGGCATCGATTTATTACGCCAGGTGCGTAACGCCACTACAGATGATCCTAATTTACAGGCAAAACTACGGGAGTGTATAACTCTAATGGATCGGGACGAAGTATCGATTTGGCTTTAATTTTATATGAGGTGAATGATGAATTACAGGTTAGTAGCATTAGATATAGATGGGACAATCCTCACAACAGAGGAAGAGTTAACCCCCCGCACGAGAAGGGCAATTATGCGGGTGCGGGAACGGGGTGTACCAGTTGTCCTAGCCACTGGGCGTCGTTTAATTCGCACCCTCCCTTGGGCTCAAGCCCTAGGACTTACTCAGCCCCTCATTGTCCACAATGGGGCAGTTATTTATGATCAAGCAAGTGGAAAAATCCTCAATCAAGAGGAAATTGATCTCAAAGTTGCCCACAGCATCCAACAAGAGCTGGAGACTCGCTTTTTAAATTATGTGATTTACACTGGAGAAAGTGCCGGTGAAGAGGTTTTAGCTCCCTCAGGTACTTGGCAAGAACCAGAAAATCTCTTGCTCCGTTATTTAGGGGAAAACGCGGAGTTTGTAGATAAAGTTCATTTGCAAGTGGCACCGGTACGTATCTCTATTGTTGATCGACCTCAGAAGGTGGATCCCTTTTACGAGGTTCTCACTGAAAATTATGGAGATCAAGTGAACGCCATGCTTTTCGGGGCAGAACGGGACAAATGGCGTGGGATCGAAATTATTCCCCACAACTGTTCTAAGGGGACCGGCCTCGCTTACCTCGCGGAAAGTTTGAAAATTCCCCAAGCGAGCGTTGTGGCCATCGGTGATAATGTGAATGATTTAGAGATGATTCTCTGGGCAGGTCTAGGAGTAGCCATGGAAAATGGCTCACCTGAACTTAAGGCCCAAGCAAAACAGATCGCTCCTAGTAACGATCGAGATGGAGTTGCGGAAGTCTTGGAAGAACTCTTTTTGTAGGGAGGTAGAGGCAGATGACAGCGTTATACTTGGTTCCCAATGCCTATTTGCGCAGATGGCGCCAAGAGGCTATCAAAAGTGGAGATTCTTTTCTACCCCTAACCCTTCCAGGCTTAATTGCCCAGATCCTCAAGGAGGGTCTGGTTTCTTATAAAGAAGATGAAATTCTCGAAGAGGTAGCAGTTTGGCAAGCGGTTCAGGATCTTCACGAAGAATTAGAGTTTTTTGCACCCATTGCCCATTATCCCGGTTTTATCCAAGAATTAAAGTGGTTGTTTCGTCAAATTGATCTAGGTGAAGACATCTTGCAAAATCTGCCTGAATTAGGGGAGAAGGAACTGATTAAGTTGCATCAAGCTTATCACCATATCCTCCATGAACAGGGTCTTCTAGACAAGCCTGGTCAGATTCGCCAAGCCCTCGAACTCACTCAAAGACAGCAGTTTTTCCCCAACATTAAATCCATTCAACTGAGGGGGCTAGGTGAACTTAGTCCTCTAGAAACACAGTTTCTCCAATCCCTAGCCCACGGACGCCCCATAACAGAGATTTATTCTACGGTGGAGGACTCAAACATAAAGGTACTTAAAGCTTCCGATCCTTACGACGAGGTGGAACAGATCGGACTGGCCATTCGTCAACAAATTGAAGAGGGGGTACCTTTAGAACAAATCGGCCTCGCCTTTCCTAACCCCACTAATTATCAACCCATTTTACTTTCTGTGTTTGGCAAATTAGGTTTACCGTGGCGAGTGCCTTCCACAAGTTTAAGAAACACCCCTCTCGGCAAGGCGGTTTTGACGCTCATAGCTGGGGAGTTGGAGGGTTGGCACAAACACCATCTACAACTTTTGACTGCTCCTGGCTGGGGTTTCCCCTTTAACTTAAGTGCCCATGAACAGCGCGTCCTGCGCTTAGGCCCCCCTTACAAGGGTTTACCAGCTTGGCGTAGCTATTTAGGTGAATATCCAGGCTGGCACGGAGTTTTGGAACTTCTAACTTCTCTCGAGAATCACCTGATTACCCAATCAGTGCAAGCTTTCGGAAAGTGGTTAGGAGAACTTTTAGCTCAACTTCATCCAGGGGCTTGGGTTACGCCAGAAGAAGAACTAGAAAACTGGGCAGAATTGGTTAAAGCTTGGGATGGGATGGAAAACCTTGCTAATAGCCTACTTCATTATGAATGGGTGTGCACACCTAAACAGTTTTTACAGCTCTTACAGGTACTTTTAGATAATTATCAAGTTCAGTCGCGCCGAGTTTTTTACGAGCAACTTCAAGTTCTCAGAGTCGATCAACTGGGTGCCAACACTTACGAAAAGATCTATGTGGGGGGGTTGGTTGAAGGGCAGTTTCCTCCACATCAGCACGCCCATTGGCTAACCAAAACTAAGACCAAAAATGAAATTGCTCAACTTTACGAGCGCGTGGTAGGCTCTGCAAGGGATGTATATTTGTATTACCCCGAAACGGATCTAGAAGGTAAACTGAATTTGCCTTCCACCTTACTTCCTTCCTCCAAAAGAACTACAGAAAGGGTTAGGGATGTCGTTATACATCGCCCTTCTCTACATTTAGGTCAAGGTCATCTACGGGATCAAGAGTTGTTAGGGCAACTACAAGAACGAATTCTGCAAGATGGATTATCAACCTCACAGCTGAATCGTTATGCCAATTGCCCTTATCAATTCTTTTGCAGCTATGTTTTAGAGCTAGAGCCCCAAGAAGAGCAGGCCATAGAATTAGATGCCCGGGAGCGGGGGATTATCCTCCATGATGTGCTTCATAAGTTTTGGAGTAATCATCTAGCCGGACCATTGCCCAGTTTAGAAGGGGCCCAAGCGGAATTAGAGGGCTTGTTGCGAGATGAGTACTTGATCAGGGGAGAGACACCTCCCCCAAAACTAATTCGTACTTTAAGATGGTTTATCAGAGAAGATTTAACTAGGGTAGAAAGTGGTTTTCGCCCCCGCTATTTAGAGCGCTGGTTCCAAGGTCTAAGTGTCGAAACTTCCGCGGGATTAGTGCAAATCCGTGGGCAAATTGACCGAATTGATTTAAACCCCCATGGAGAATATGTCTTATATGACTACAAGACAGGGACAACCCCGTCTGTACAGGATATTCTACAAGGCAGGGATCTTCAAATTGCTATTTATCTGCTAGCAGCTCAAAGTATGCTTTCTCATGCCCGTAATGTGGGGGTCGCGTATTATACCCTGAAGGATGCTAAGTTGGTGGGTGTGTTTCATATCGATTCGTATAAACAACT
>JAAZLB010000136.1 GCA_012799535.1 Bacillota bacterium
ACAAAGGATCATTCAAAAGTTCAACTAGCTCTAAAAGCTCCTCTGGTCCAGTTCCAAAACGACGTCCCACTCTTTTTTCACTTAGGTTTTCAACTGCAATAGTGAGGTCATAGGGAGCAGCCCATTCTCCGTATCGTTTGAAGCTTTCCAAATTGGCATTAAGGGAAGATTTACGGGAATACCAAGCAGCATCGGGGTAAGTTTTAGGATGCACAACTAGAGTCTTTACTCCCATCATCCCCGCTCCCACTATGCTTCGACGCACCAGTTCATCGTGGAATTCCCAACTATTTAGATCCTCCTGCTCCCAATTAACAAAATGGGCATGCCCTTGGGACCACTCTAACCCACTGTCGATAGTGATCTCATTGAGTTGTTTCAACCAATCTTCCCAGCCTGATTCAACTAGTGGAGAGTGTGTTCTAGTATATTGTGCTAGATTCAAGTCTAAAACCTGAAAACCTGCTTTTTTACAGGATGCCAAAATCTGCCTGAAAGACAGGGCAAAGCTTTCTGATGACGAAACATCAGCCCTCTTCGGTGAGGTTGAAATCTTCATTGTGCTACTCCTTTATACTTGCGCCTCAAGAACAGTAAAAAACTTTTCTACAACGAATTTTACCAAAGCTGTTTCCTTCCAGGGGGTTTTTGAAAAGTCCCTATTATAATTCACCCTAAGACCCCGTACTTCCTTTAGCCACCTAAGAAAAAGAAAGGGCCGTAGCCCCCTCTTACTATCAGACTTTAGAATAAGTCATCAACGGAAATTTGTTTGCGAATAATCCCTTCCTGATATAGAAACTCGATGGTGTCTTCTAGCTCAACACGGATTTGATCAGTAATATCAGGATTAAAAGTATACTTTTTTGCTACATTTTCAACTACTAAGGGAGGCAAATCCAGTTGAGAAATGGCCAGAGCCATGGCTTCCCCAGGGTGTTCTTTTAGATAAGCTAGGCTTTGAGTATGGGCTTCTTGAAAAGCGCTTACCTGAGCACTCCCCACTAACGAACTGGGCACTACGGAAAAAGTTAGACCACTAATTAGACCAACACCATCTCGAAGCACTTCGATTTTACCAGCCTGCTCCAGGCGGGACATAACCGGCTCTACCACCATAGTTGCATCTACCTGTCCACTTTGCAGAGCAGTGATTCCATCAGGGATTAAAAGATTAACCAGCTGAACATCCTTTAAAGTTAAGCCTTGCTCCGCCAAGATCTTTCCTAATAACACATGCACCTCTGTACCGACAGGAACCGCGATTTTAGCACCCCTTAGTTGATCTAGAGTAATATTTCCTGGTCGCACCGCTAAACCAAAGGCACTAGGGGCTTGACTATAACAGCCAATCACCTTGATGTCCCTGCCCCCAGCCTTAGAAACAATGGTGGAAGTAGCTCCCATTACGGGTGCCACATCCAAATTACCAGAGGCCATGGCTTCAGTCATGGCATGACCTACCAAAAAGTTGTGGTACTGCACCTCAAATCCCTGCTGAGTCAAAAAGCCCTGTTCTCGTTCTACTAAACTGGGCAAATTAAATGGCAGTGAATTGTAGGCTACTTGAATAGTTGGCCTTTCCTTCGCCCCTAAATAGGAACTACTCAAAACCAGAACTAGCACACAGACAACTAGGCTAACTAAACCACTAAGTCTTTTCATTAGTGCACCTCCATCCATTCCAGGATCTGGGTCTTTAAGGCCGCCACTTGCGCCTGATGAATCTTACGAGGAAACGACATATCTAAGGCCAAGTCATACCGAATTATAGCGGGTCGTTTACTCAACAGAATAAGTCTCGTACCTAAAGCCAAGGCCTCATCAATATTATGGGTTACTAAAATACAGGTAACCCCTTGTTGTTCCCAAATCCGCTGTAACTCTGCTTGTAAATTTTGCCGCAAAGGCACATCTAAATTGGCTAAGGGCTCATCCAAAAGAAGGAGATGGGGTTGTGGAGCTAAAGCCCTAGCTAACGCCACCCTACGGGCCATTCCACCAGAGAGCTCGTGGGGTAATGCTTGACCAAATTCGGCGAGATCCATCTTGTTCAGGAGCTCCTCACCATTAGCGCCAGCTCCAGCCAAATTAATGTTTTCTAACACAGTAAGCCATGGAAACAGTCTAGGATCTTGAAAAACATAACCCCGCTCTAAACTAGGTTTGTTTACAGGTTGCCCTTTGTAGAGGCACTGTCCAGTGGTAGGGGCGGTGAGCCCCGCAATAATTCTTAGTAGGGTTGACTTACCACATCCACTAGGCCCTAGTACGGAGACAAATTCCCCTTCGTGCACCGTTAGACTAATGTCACGGAGAGCGACCACGTTCCCACGCTCATCCCCATCATTAAATCTTTTGGAAACTTGTTGTAACTGGAGTAGGGGTGCTGACAAGATCCTCACCTCCGGCCTTACTGACTCGCCATTTCCAGGATGGAATCAGATGGTTTTGAACTGTAACAAAGGCCATATCGATTAACATTCCAATCAAACCAATGAAGACAATTCCGGCAAACATCTCATCCACTCGAGCCAAGGATCTAGAGGACATGACCAAATAACCTAGACCATTAGTGGAAGCCAACATCTCAGCTGCCACAATAGCTCGCCAGCTCATGCCCATTCCTAGCCGCAAGCCAGTAAAAACCGCATGATAACTACCTGGTATGACTAAAGTTGTTAAAGTCTTCAACGGAGTTAAACAAAGAGCTTTGCTTACTTCCCAATACTCTTTCGGAATCTGCTGAACCCCTAGGGCAGAATTAATTGCAATGGGAAATACAGCCGCATAGAAGATCACTGCGAACTTAGGCCCTTCCCCAATCCCAAACCAGAGCAAGAAGACAGGAATCCAAGCTGTAGGTGGGATCTGACGTAAAAAGTGTAACGTAGGTCCAAACCACAGATGGCTTTGGGGCACACAGCCCATGAGTAGCCCTAACGGTACGCCAACCAGAATCGCAAGGCCAAACCCGGTAAAAACCCGGGACAAACTATTGGCCACATGGTGCCAGAGCAGTCCCTGTTGAGTAAGATAGCAAAGGGCTTCCCACACCTCCCCACAAGTGGGGAACAATTGGGTATTCAAACGACCGAAAGCACCTAAGAAAAACCACAGAATAAGAATGGTCAGCGGGATTACTAGCCCTTTCCAGCCACTATTTGTGTTGTTGTGCATCTAGCATCCCTCTTTCTGTAGGTGGTATGCAAGACTTCATGTGCTTGTTCACTACCTGGTTCTTCTAGCCACTTTTCATAGACTCTCAAGACAGCTGGGTTTTGCTGAGATTTATGCACTGGTCCAGCCTTATCATCCAAATAAAGTCCTGCTCCCCGTTTTTTACGTACTTGTCGATTCACGTTGGTGATGGGCTGACCAGCACCACCTATGCAACCTCCTGGGCAAGCCATGACTTCCACCAAATCAAAGTGAACTTTACCTGCTTTCAGATCTTCCAGCATCTTTTTGGCGTTGGCTAGGCCATTTACGATAGCTAAACGCAACGTGCGGCCGTTGATCTTCAATTCGCAACTCCGCAAACCACTATAACCCCGAACTTCAGAGAAAACTACGTCTTCCAACTCTTGTTCTGTGAGTATCTCATAACCTAGGCGTAAGACTGCTTCCGACACACCCCCTGTAACCCCGAAGATCACTCCGGCCCCGGTCACAAAACCAAAGGGCTGATCAGGTGGAGTTGCAGGTAAGGAAGGAAAGT
>JAAZLB010000137.1 GCA_012799535.1 Bacillota bacterium
ACGAGAGAGATCCCCTAGAGATCTTTGTGGAGGAAGACCAAATCATATTACGCAAATCATCTGTAGTATGTGTTTTCTGTGGTACCGAAGAAAATGTTGCCGACTTTAAGGGTAAAGGTGTTTGCGACAACTGTCGAGCTAGTCTTCACTCTTAAGTTTGAGCGCAAGTTCATAGACAAGATTTTTAGGAAGGCGATATTCTGAGCTAACTTGATTGATGGCGGTCTTACGACTCAAACCGCTAGAAATCAAGTTTTGTAAAGTGGCTAGAATATCGCCTTCTGTTATTTCTCTAGCGGTCTGACTTGGAGCACCAGCTATTGTAATCACAAATTCACCTCGTGGTCCTTGCTCTCGGTAAATCTTTATTAGCTCAGCCAAGGTACCCCTTTTTGTTTCTTCAAAACGCTTAGTTAATTCCCGGGAAATACTCACTAAGCGATCCCCAAATACCGCGTAAAGATCATCCAGCATTGCCAACAAACGGTGAGGGGCTTCGTAAAAGATTATGGGAAAGGGTACTATCTTTAGTTCTTCTAAGGTCTGCTTGCGTTCTTTACTCCTCCTAGGTAAAAACCCGTAAAAAAGAAAGTGGGGAGTTAAAAACCCACTTTGCAAATAGGCCACTAGGGCAGCGTTAGCTCCAGGCAGTACCTCTAAGGGTAAACCCTGGTCAATAACCTCCTTAATTAGCCAAGCCCCTGGATCGGAAATTCCCGGCATCCCCGCATCGGAAATTAGGGCAATTTTTTGTCCGCCGTGCAATAGGTCTATAATCCTCTTGGTTTTTTCTTTTTCATTGTGTTCATGCAGGCTTTCTAAAGGCTTACTAATTTGGAAATGATGAAGAAGTTGACCGGAATGGCGGGTATCCTCCGCCAAAATCAAGTCAACTTCTTGTAATACTCGAAGCACCCTTAAGGTAATATCCTCTAAATTTCCTATTGGTGTGGGGCAAACGTAAAGCATTCTACTCATCCTTTGGTTTGCTATCTACTTTTGGTTTACGACGACGGGGCCGTTTTTTCTTCTTGGGTGCCCCTTCATTTGGAGTAGATTCCGGTTTGGTACCTTTCGCTCCACTATTTTTAGCAGTACGTTTTTTCTTTCTAGGACGTGGACGTTTTGGTTCTTCATTCTTACTTAGTTTATCTATTTCCTGAGTCTCTAATAACATCTGATAATCCACATCTTTAATGGTGTCTTCTTTCAAAAGATCACTATAATAGTCACTTTCTTCCTCTACTTCATGATAAAACTCGTCTGCCACAATGGGTCCACAACCTTGACAGCTTTTTCCAAAAGTCTGCTTGTTGTCTACATAGGTTTCAGACTCGTATTTCAAGCAACACATTAAACGACCACACACACCTGAGATCTTGGCAGGGTTTAGGGACAGATTTTGATCTTTGGCCATTTTGATACTCACAGGCTCGAAATCCCCTAAAAAAGTAGCACAACACAAAGAACGCCCGCAAGATCCTAAGCCCCCAATTGCTTTGGCCTCGTCCCGGACCCCTACTTGCCGAAGTTCAATACGCGTACGGAAGATCGCGGCTAAATCTTTTACCAGTTCACGAAAATCCACCCGACCGTCTGCGGTAAAGGTGAAGATTAATTTACTTTCATCTAAGGTATATTCCGCTTCTAGAAGACGCATTGGTAGCTTGTGTTCAGCGACCTTCTCATTAGCTATCTGAAAAGCCTCTTTAGCCCGTACTTTGTTTCTTTCGAGACGTTCATAATCTTCTACTGTAGCGATGCGCAAAACTTGTTTAAGTGGCTGTACCACCTCACTAACGGGGACATCCTTAGGATCTAGTACTGCTTCCCCAAATTCTACACCCCGGGCGGTTTCCACGATGCAGCCATCGCCCGCTGCAATTTGTAGATCCCCCGGACTAAAATAATATATCTTACCGGCTTGTTTGAACCGGATTCCAACGACCTCAATCATTAGGTCAACGCTCCTTTTTTCATCAATAATAGGAGATAGCCCAAGCCAAAACGGATACGTGCATTGCCTTGAACTGCCGTACTAAACTCCGCTATTTCTTGGATAATCTGAAATAAAGAATGATTGGAATAATAGGCACTGATTTTTTGCAACTCCCTTTTGTAATCGGGATTATATAAAGAGGCATTAATTTCATTTTTGACTGTTAATAAATCACGGTGCCATTCTAAAAACAATTGTAGATCCTGGATGATCATGTTGCGGTCCTCTGGCCAGGTCTGGCTTAAGCCTAACACTTCAGGATAACTAGCTGTGGGCACCTTAATTAATTTCCTGATTACCCCCTCGCGGTATTCCAACAATGACCCTTCCCAATACTCCCAAGCCCTACCTATGGATCCTTGGGATAATCTAGCCACAGAACGAATCTTAGGATCGTCCGGTTCTAGTCCTGTACGTTGCCCTAACCAGTAACAAATCTGGTTTTCATCGATGGCCCGAAAAGGAAGATGTTGACAGCGAGAAATGATTGTAGGCAATAGACTCTGCATTTTGCTTGTCGTCAAGAAAAAGTAGGTGCCTGGACGAGGTTCTTCTAAGGTCTTTAAAAGGGCATTACTTGCTTGAGTGGTCATTCTTTCTGCATCTGTAATAATCCACACCGCATTGCCCGTAGAAGAATAGGCAGCCTGCTGACGTATCGCCCGTATTTCATCAATACCAATAGAACCGTCTCCGGATAAAACATGAAGCTCCGAACGGGAACCACCTTGTAACTGCAACTCTTGAGCCACCGCCCGTGCCGTTGTCTGTTTTCCCAAGCCTGGTTCGCCTGAAAAGAGATAGGCATGACCTAAGGTCCCCGTAGCTAGACCGCGTCTGAGTATGGACACGGGCACGTTTTGACCTATAATATCATCTAGTGTCATCCATCTCACCTCAAGTATAAAGATCCAAAAGTAGTCCTCGAATTTCATCTAGACGACTAACCAAGTCAAGACTACCTGTTTGATCATTCAGAAAGTCCCTAGTTAGTTCCTCTAATTTTTGATCAATACTCTCCACCATCATCAAAAGACGCCTCCGGCCGGTTGGATCATAGAAGCTACTTTCCGTCACTACATAGGATTGCTGTACAAGGTAGCGCAAAACTGCGCGTACCTTACCCTTATATCTCAGTAAATTTTCGTAGACGGGACTTTCTTTGAGACGGCGCGCGTATTCATCCACTTCTTCCAAGGCTTGGACCAAGTCAATTTGCTCAACTCGTTCTGCCTCTAATACCTTAGAAAAAGCAGGTCCCGCAGGTGCACCACCCCGATGGGCCTTTTTGGAGCTTA
>JAAZLB010000138.1 GCA_012799535.1 Bacillota bacterium
TCCTCTTCCACCACATATACTTCTCCAGAAGGGTCATAACCGTGGGCACGGGCATGCTCTTGAGTTTTCTTTGTAGCCAGTTCCCGAGCTTTTTCAGCAGTAAAAAATAAGGGTCGAGATAAAAGCTTTTGACAACCCATTTCTGGAATAGTTACTGTACCCAATTCAGTATCCCCATGGAGAGTGAGGCCAATAGTAGGTTGGGCCGCTCCCGCCCCAATGGCATTAGCTCCGGCGCTAAAGGGAACAATCTCATGGGGTAATTTTAGATGCTCAGCAAGGAGGGGAACAAACACTTCCGCTGGCGCCCCTAAGCCTACCACCGCTTCAGGTCGAATTTGGGGCGGGTTTATAACCTCGGAGATAGTATATAAGGGTACATTTTCTAACTCTCCATATAATGCTTCTATCGCGTCGCTGAGCTGGCGAGTAAAGGCCTCCAAGACCAGCTTAGCCAACTTTTCCCAAGCTAAACCAAGTTCACTGGCCCATTTTTCCCAGGCTCCAATCGCCCGCTGACGATCTCCAAAAGAAGTAAAACCCAGAGCTACAACGGCATCGGTGGGAGTAAGTTTATTACCGCCACGACACACTGGTAATCCAGCTCGCCGAGGACCTACCTTAACCCTCTCCTCCCCTTCTTGAAAGTGGAGCTCACTATCTCCTCCTAATCCAATAGAACGGGTCAACAAAGCAGGTACCAAGGTTTTATAACCTAAAATCGTGGCTCCTTGTCGTTCAAAAAGAACCTGACCTTCTACAACTACAGCTAAGTCCGTTGTAGTCCCTCCAATATCCACAATCACAAAATTTGGTTGTTCACAGGTCGTCAAAGCCTGAACCCCCATAATGCTAGCAGCTGGTCCAGACAGAATGGTTTCTACTGGGCGTTCCCTCGAATCAGATAAGGTCATGGTGCCCCCATCCGCTTTCAAAATCAAAATCTCTGCAAGGGGGATGCCCAGCTTACTTTGGAGCTCTTCCCACATCATGGTGAACTCCTCTTGGTGCTGAGCTACACTAGCATTTAAATAGGTGGTCACAATACGTCTAGGAAAATTAGCTTGACCAGAGAGCCGATGACCATAGCTAATAGTCCCTCCTCGACCTTCAGCAAGTATTTGACCGAGTTTTTGTTCTTGACTAGGGTTACGTTGAGAAAACTTGCCCACAACCCCTAGGGCAACACTAGGATCAATGCATTCCCTTAATGTAGCGACTTGCTCCACATCAAGGGGGCTTACTTCCCGTCCCCGATGATCGATATAACCATCCACTTCGTGCACAGGAAAGGGAAAGGCATGACTGGCCAAATTAGCCCCTGGACCAGGTACAGCCACCACCTCAGTTGGTGCCCCCTTCCCTTCCACAATAATATTAGTAGAAAGGGTAGTGGAAAGATGCAAGTGGATTGGTTCTTGTTCTTGGTAATACTCTAATACTTCTTGGAGGGCTTTTTTGGTGCTAAGAAAAAGATCATCATGATTAGTGGGAACTTTTGCCATGGCCACCACTTCACTACCTTTCAGTAAAGCTGCGTCGGTGTTAGTTCCCCCAACATCAATTCCTACGATATACATGGGTATTCACCACCTCGAGTCCTTCTAAAGTAGAAGTTACTGTAAAGGATTCGTACCGTGATTCCCGTTTAATTAGACCAAGATTTTTGGCGTAATAATCATATTGAACTCCATCATCAGCATCAAGTGCCTTACTTTTCACTACAATCACATCATGAAAGGTACCAAGAGGTACAGTTACTACGCTGTTCACCTGATAAATCTCCCGTTTAAAGCGACCATCACTCCAGCTCTCCCCTTCTTGCAAAGGAGCTTTAAGAGGTACTAACACTTCCTCCCGTCCTGGTAAAGTGCTTCGCTCACCCTTAACCCAAGGCTCCAAAAGATTGCGATCTTCATAAAACTCTTCCGCAGTCCAAACTATCCGTAATTCTTGGGGAGTCACTTCCATGATTTTCACTTGATTAGTACCACTTAGATCTTCAACTTGAATCAGCTCGGAGGTAGCATAGGTTATTCTCCGGGTAAACCGGGCAAATTCTAAACCTTCACCAGCAAACTCATAAGTGGTCCCGCTCCAAGTGGGAAAATAAGCAGCAACTGAGTCCGACGGGCAATAATCAGGTCGAATTAGATTTGCTAAGGGATGGTTTTCTAGCATACTAGGATCCGCCCACTGCGCGAACAAGGTACCGATCAGAATCACCAAGACAATTACTAAACCCAAACGCCATTTACTTGCATTCATGCCCATACCTCACTTTACTCTTGATGTCTTCCATTTACCAGAATTATAGCGGACCAGAACTAAGAAAGAACGGAGCAATTGGTCGGCCACCAAGGCGATCCAAGCCCCATCTAATCCCCAACCAAAACGATTAATCGTCAAAAGGGCCAGACCTGGTCTAACTAAAAGCACGGTTAGAAAAGTGATTACCGCAGTCGCTCGCGTATCACCTGCCCCCCGAAGGGCACCAGCTAAAATGAACTGAGATGATTGGAAAGGTTGAATAAGGGCAA
>JAAZLB010000002.1 GCA_012799535.1 Bacillota bacterium
TACGGGAGGTGCTCACAGGCATTTGGGAAAGTGAGGCTGCTTTAGGGATTATCCCCGGTGGTACCGGAAACGATTACGCTCGGGGGTTAAATATTCCACGGCAAACTGCCCCCGCAATTGAGGTTTTACTACAACGCCATGCGGTAGATTTCGATCTTGGCATAGAGAATGACCGCATTTTCGGAGTGTTAGCCTCTGTTGGCTTTCCCGTAGATGTAATTGACTATGTAAACTTACATCGAGACGGTTTTCTGAAAGGGAAATTGGCCTTTTTGGCCGCCGTTGTGGCTACAGTGCATAATCTTCGAAGTTTTCCTGTCCAGATTACCATTGATGGACAAGTTCTAGAAAAGACCGTGCTAGGACTGTTCGTAATGAATATGCCCTACGGAGGCGGTGGAATGCAATTTACTCCTAATGCCTTTTATGGGGATGGACTTTTTAATGTATTAATTATAGAAAAAGTTACACGAACAGAGCTAGCCATCACTTTACCTAAGATTTATTCTGGAAAGCATGTTGACCATCCCGCGGTTACCATCTTAACTGGCCAAGAAGTGACTGTCGAAAGCGATCCAGAGGCCATTATGCTCGATGGGGATATCTTTCCCGCCCGCAAATTACATACGAGGATCTTGCCTAAGGCAACTAGAGTATTAGTGGCAAAAACCCCGGTCTAATGACCGGGGTTAGGTTTATCCTCTCAGCTTTTAGATAATGCCTAAGTTCTTACCAACCTTAGAGAAGGTGTCTAGGGCGTATTGTAAATCTTCCCTAGTATGAGTGGCAGTGATAATTGTGCGCACCCGAGCCTTGCCCCGTGGTACAGTTGGGAAGGCGATACCTTGGGCAAAAACTCCCTGAGCGAAAAGATCGTCTGCTAATTGCATAGCTTTCCGCTCATCTCCTACAATCACCGGAATAATGGGGGTTGTACTTGCTCCTGTGTCAAAACCTAATTCTTGTAAGCCAGAGCGGAAGAATTCGGTGTTATCCCAAAGTTGTTCAATTAACTCAGGTTGCTCCATTAACAAATCAATAGCAGCCATCCCTGCTGCAGTTACTGCCGGCGGATGGGAGGTGCTAAATAAAATAGGTCTGGCCCGTTGCACTAAATAATCAATGAGAATTTGAGGACCAGCCACATACCCACCTAAAACCCCAATAGCCTTAGACAAGGTACCTACTTGAATATCCACTTGGCCGTGGAGATCGTAATGATCCACTGTTCCGCGACCATTGCGCCCTAATACTCCACTAGCGTGCGCATCATCTACCATGAGGATGGCTCCAAACTCCTTAGCTAGTTTTGCGATCTCAGGTAAAGGTGCAATATCCCCGTCCATGGAAAAGACACCATCTGTGACAATCATCTTGCGCCGACCGTGGGTCCCTTTTAAAGCGTCACGGAGACCGTCCATATCTGCATGGGGATAAACCTTGATCTGGGCCCGACTCAAACGGGAACCATCAATAATACTAGCGTGATTTAATTCATCACTAATGATCACATCTTCTTTACCGAGGATACAGCTGACAGTACCAGAGTTAGCAGTAAAGCCTGATTGGAATACTAGACACGCTTCCACATTTTTGAATTTGGCCAGTTTAGTCTCGAATTCTTTGTGTAAATCCATTTGACCAGCAATGGTTCTGACTGCTCCTGAGCCTACTCCTAGTTCTTCAGTAGCCTTAATAGCTGCTTCCACTAATTTCGGATGATTAGCCAAACCAAGATAGTTATTAGAAGAGAGATTCACAACACTTTTTCCATCGTAGATGGACTTGGGCTTTTGGTCACCAGTTAAGGTCCGTGGTTCTCTATACAAGCCCTGGTCTTTGAGATTCTGTAATTCTAGTTCTAGAAATCCCAATGCATCCATTATAATCCACTCCCATCTGGATAAATAATTATCTTACCACATTGACCGGCTTTCATGAGCTCTAAACCCTCGCCAATCCGTTCTAAAGGAAGACGATGGGTAATCAATGGGGTTAAATCAAGCCCACTTTGAAGCAGTGCTTGACCTTGATACCAAGTTTCAAACATCTTGCGACCATTAATACCTAAGACGGTGGCACCTTTGAAGACAATAGCGGTGGCTAGATCGATGGTGATGGGTCCAGAAGGAATACCGAGTAAAGAGGCGGTTCCCCCGTTGGTTAGGCACTTAAAGGCATCATTAATGGCTTTTTCATTACCAGACATTTCTAGTAAGACATCTATCCCCGCTCCATTGGTGGCTTCAGTTACCTTGGTAACTAAATCCTCGGTGCGCACATCAATGGTTAAATCCGCACCAAATTGTTTAGCTAAATCTAAACGATAGGGGCTCACATCTGAGCAAATGATTTGTTGGGCCCCTGCCCTTCTTGCAATAGGAATGGAAGCGAGACCAATGGGACCTACCCCCGTAATTAAAACCCTTGCACCTACTAAATCACAGGCTAAGGCGGTGTGTACCGCATTACCGTAGGGGTCTTGAATGGCGGCCACTTCTGGGTCTACCTCATAATCCCAGACCCACAGATTTTCATAGGGTACCGTTACGT
The DNA here is from genome assembly GCA_012799535.1 of Bacillota bacterium. GTDB lineage: Bacteria > Bacillota > Limnochordia > Darwinibacteriales > Darwinibacteriaceae > UBA4996. The sequence continues at coordinate 2,554 of JAAZLB010000002.1, forward strand.
ATTCCGCAAAACAACCATCCCGATCTACACCAACGATTTCTACACTTTCGCAAATGTGGCCTCGACCGGTGCGGCAAAAACGACATACTCCACAGGTGAAGTGGGTTTCTACTGAAACAAAGTCTCCCACCTTAACACCCTTGACTCCCGCCCCTAGCTCCACAACATCTCCACAAAACTCATGTCCGAAGATGAGCGGAGGTTTAACGCGGTTTTGTGCCCATTGATCCCAACTGTAAATGTGCACATCGGTACCACAAATGGCACTCACCCGCACCTTGACCAAAACTTCTCCTGCTCGGGGTTGAGGAATGGGGGCTTCAATAATCTCAAACCCTTTAGCAGGCTCCAATTTAGCTACGGCCTTCATCGTTTTTGACATGTAGCATTCCCTCCAGGATGGGACATTTTTTAATTCGATTCATTCTTCCATTCTGATGATCAATTATCCTGCCAAGGAAAAGAGGAATTGTGCTAAAATACACGAATTACTAAGTTTGAGAAAGGAAGACAGCCATGGAACAGTTAGGGATTGTAGGGGCGGGGCCTGGGGGTGCCGATTTATTAAAATCATTCTTGGCCATACCCAGTGTAAAAGTGATTGGTATTGCGGATCCTAATCCACAAAGTCCTGGTCTGATTTTAGCTAGAGAGCACAGGATTTTTACTACCTCTAATTATCACGACATTATCAACAAACCTGGTAAGAAGATTTTATTCGATGCCACTGGGGTACCGAAGGTTGCCAAGGATTTGGCCGAGCTGGCAGATGAGACCAACATTGTCATCTGTCCAGAAGTAGGCAAGTTAATCTGGACAATGGTGGATGTGAAAGAAGAGACCAATCGGGCCTTAGTCAAAGAATCAGATACTTTGCTGTCCTTTATCGAAGAGGGCTTAGAACATCTTGAAGTGATCAACAATGATCACGGAAAGTCGTTACAAAAGGCTGTGGAAGAAATCAAACGGTTGGCTAAGATTACTTCAGAAAGCCAAGTGTTAATTCAAGAAACAGCGGGTGTAATGCAGATTATCCGTAATGTGGCAGATCAAACCCGCATTTTAGGAATTAATGCCTCGATCGAATCTGCGAGGGCGGGCGAACATGGTCGAGGTTTTGGAGTAGTGGCAGACTCCATACATGAGTTGTCTGCAAGCTCCATTAGATCGGTACAATCGGCTACCCATACTATGGATAACATCCGTCAAGCTTTGCAAAACATTAGCGATAGTGTGGAGCAGGTGGTAGGAGACATTCAAAGAATCGAAGAACATCAGATGCGCCTCACCCACGAACTACATAGTTCTCTCGAAGAGATGAGCCAAAGTGCCAATAAACTAGGAGAAATCGCTGGTTACACTAAAAAACAGAGATAACAATAAGGGCTACAGGCAAATTAGCTTGTAGCCCTTTGACTTTTTTCCATCACAGGTGAGCCGATGCAATCTGGTCGAGTAGCGATAGCTAACCCCACCAGATCGTCTGCCTGTAAAGCCTCACCATAAAGTTGGCCTAGCCTTTCTACCGGCCCGTAGGTGTTCGTAAAGTGCCATTTGCGTTTTAAAAGTTCTCTCTGTTGCTTAATTTGCTCTTGTAGAGAAAGGGTGTGGGATCCTGCAAAGTCTCCTGACCCTTTCTCCCCACAGAAAATACAACCCCTCTTCCCTAGAGAACCATCTCGAGTAGGGCAAGTGAAGTCCCATCTAAGGAAAGCTTGATCACCTTTTCCCCAAAGGTTTGCTTCAGTTCATAATCTAAGGTGTGGTAACGCTTGTCGTTCCAAATCACTGTCTAATCCACTTCCCATTGCCTATTCGATTAAGCTAGCAACTTGCTCCAAGCCATAACCGGAAAGCTCTTCTATCCGTCCTTCATCAACAAAACTAGCGATTGTAGGATCGATTGGTAATTTAGCCAAGACAGGAACTGAGTGGGTTAAGGCGATTTGGTCAATATGGCTTTCTCCAAAGATATGGTGGCTACTACCACAATCTGGACAGACGAAGTAGGACATGTTTTCAACCAAACCAATAACCGGAATGTTCATTAACTCCGCCATCTTCACAGCTTTAGCCACGATCATGGAGACTAGCTCTTGAGGTGAAGTGACTACGATAATCCCATCAACAGGGATGGATTGAAATACGGTCAAAGGAACATCTCCTGTACCGGGAGGCATATCGATGAACATGTAATCTATGTCGTCCCAGATCACATCAGTCCAAAACTGCTTCACAGCCCCACCTACTAAAGGACCTCTCCAAACTACTGGATCTGTATCTTCATCTAGTAATAAGTTAATGGACATAACAGAAATCCCAGCCTTACTCAAAGCTGGATGCACACCCCGCTCGTCCATGGGTGCCTTACCACTGATCCCAAAGGCTTTAGGAATGGAAGGACCGGTGATGTCACCATCTAAGATCCCCACCTTATAACCTTTCCGATTCATAACCACAGCTAATAAACTAGTGACTAAAGATTTACCAACCCCACCCTTGCCACTCACTACCCCGATTACTTTACCCACTTTACTAAATTCATTTAGCTCCGCAGCGAACTGGTTATTCATTACAACTACTCCTCTAATGTTTAGTTAACGACTAAGCTATTCGCTACTGGGTCTAAAGTTCCTGCATTGTGTAGGAGCTTAATAAGAAAGAAGCTACCTAATAGACTAGTAGCTTCTCTTCAAATCACGTTCCTACAAATCGAAATCCGAATCTAAAATCCAAGCAGCATCACTATCAAACTTCCACTGTTTGCCAACCTTTTTCAGTTCAAGTTCCGGGATCTCTATTGGTCCCTCAGTAGCTTCTTCCCCTGCCAAACTGACTGTTATCGACAGTGTTGCCTTTTTAATTACGGCAGAATCACCACTTTTGTCAACGATAATCTCCGCATTAGCTAAATCGATCTTGAAGTCCACTATGGTAGCACCTTCTGCCTTCATAGTAGCGAAGCCCGCACCTATTATATGTTCAAACTCATCTTGCTCGTATTCAATCACGCCTCGATCAGTTTCCATTTTAATAGGATAAGTAAACGAATTAGCGAGTTTTTGAGCATCTTGTTTCTTCATGGCGGTTTCCACTTGCTTTAGGAAATTGCGAATTTGATCCTCTGGCGATTTGCCAAACAATCCACCTACACATCCCGTAAGCAACACCGTTACGAGGAATAAGATTGCAACACTTAAAAATCGACCTTTTCTTTTCAAACCAATACCTCCTATTGTGTTATTCTTAAATTAATCTAGCGTTAGCAGTTGAACCTTGCCGCTTTTATTGTTAAAATTGTGCTGAGGCATGGCTCTTCTGCGGACTTCTTATGAAGTTAACGCTTTGACCGAA
>JAAZLB010000139.1 GCA_012799535.1 Bacillota bacterium
GGACATGAGTTGGGACACGCAGTACATAAGGACACTTGGCGTCTACTTGGTCAGCAGATTGTAGTTGCGGCCCTTTATTCCATCGGTATTGGGTTAGTTCTTCAAAATCAAAACTTGTATACTGCCTTTGGTTTGTCTGGTATTCATTTTGGCTTTTCCATTATTCTGTTTTCCATTCTATTTGACCCACTTTCATTACTGCTAGGAATTCCCTTAAACATGGTTTCTCGCAAGGCGGAGTACAAGGCAGACCAGTTTTCCGCACAGCACACAGATGCAAGATGGATGGTCTCTGCACTTAAGGTACTTTCAAAGGAAAATCTGGTTAATCTAAATCCGCACCCACTAGCTGTGCTTTTATACTATTCGCATCCACCAATGAATGAGCGGATCGAGGCGTTGCAATGAGCTGTTGCTCTAGCAGCTTGACCCGTACATACTGGATTTGCTACATAGCGGGTACTTTTTCTTCGCGGGTCCGTAGAACGCTTCGCTGCCATCCTTTTCCCCTATAGATCCAATAGCCGTAGAGACAAACTACAAGGTTGCTAAAACTCATGGAAAACCAGATTCCCGAAGGCCCCCAGTTTGAGAAATGCTTGAATAATAAGATCATTGGCAGTCTTACAAACCACAGTCTACCAATCTCCATAGCCATAGAATATTTAGTGTTTCCCGTGCCTTGAAATAATCCCTGGAACACACTAAATATCCCCATTAAGGGCATGGATAACGATATGTAGAATAGATAAGTTAAAGCCAGTTCAATCACGGTAGGATCATCCTTGGCCTGCATGAAAAAGTTGATAATGGGTGTATCAAATATTATCAGCAATAGACAACCCACTACCCCAATGGTAATGGTTAGCTTAAGGGCTTTATGAAAACTCTCGTGAACCCGATCCATCTGGTCTGCCCCCATATTTTGACCCACGATTGCGGTTAAGGCCGCTCCCATTCCCATGGCGGGTTGCATTACTAGAGACGTTATTCTATTAACCATGGCATAGGCCGCGATCGTTGCGGTTCCATAAGAACCGATAAACCCATTTAACACTATAAAACCTAAAGACGCTCCCGATTGTCCGACACTAGAGGGTAGACCAATGGTGACAATCTCTTTGATGATCCCTTTGTCAAATTTAAAACCTTTAAAATTTGGTCTTACCTTATTTTTCTCACCGAAGAGCATCATAACTCCAACGATAGCCAAAACAGCCCTCGACACTAACGTGGCCCAGGCCGCACCTGCGATACCCCAATTGAAGGAGAAGATAAATATGGGATCTAAAATGACATTGATAATTGCGGAGGCGCCACTGAGCAACATGGGAGTGATGGTATCCCCCTGAGCATGCATCATGGAGTTAATGTTGAAAAACAAGAACATGAAGGGGATGTCTAAAAGAGTGATGCGGAGATAAGTATTTCCTAAATTTGCCAAGTCACCAGTAGCACCCATTAATCTGATCACGGTTGGGCTGATGATATAGCCTAGGACTGTTAGCCCAATAGAACTCAAAAGGGTAATAGCTATTAGCTGAGCGGAATATTCCTTCGCCCCCTTGAGGTCACCTGCGCCAATAAGCTGGGATAAAAGTGAAGTACCAGCTATAGAAAGACCAATTCCTATCGAAATAAAAAGGAAATTGACCGGCCAGACAAAGGCGGTTGCCGCAAAGTGGACTGAGGAGATTTTGCTTACCCAAATTCCGTCCACTAGATTATACAAGGTCTGAATTAGGCTATTAATAATAATCGGGATGGAGAGAGTGATCAGGATTTCATAAATATTTTCTGTCAAGATAAACTCCGTTTTGGTTCGCTTATCCATGTTTCACCGCCTGATCTTGTATTTTTGGGAAATTCAAGTTCATTATATCATGAATGGGGGAAGACGAATGGCTGAAGTTATCAAAGTCTATCAAGAGAGTTTACCTGAGCTTAGACTAATCGGGAAACGCTACACCAACCGGGACCGTGATCTTGCAGGTGATTTCCGATTATTGTATTTATCTCGCCTAGAGGAGAAGGAGGAGACTGTGAAGCTTTGCGGAAGGGGAGATCGATCAATGCCATTTCCATAGAATTACGTTTTGACCAGGAAAGTGCAAGGACAGCCCCAATCGGATTATTAGTTTTGTGAAGGATATTGAAGGTTGAAAGGTAAAAGGGTAAAGAGGACTTTTCTTGAAGTTAATGGTAGCGTTAATTCCCAACCAAAGAGAAGGAGCGTGAATCTATGAAGAAAGTCAATCAAGCCATTAGCTTGGCTTTAGTTGCTATGATTGCCTTTTCCACGTTGAGTTTGTTCCGTGTTCAACTAGCAGGAATCTCAATACTAATTGGTGTAGCTATATATACGGTAATCAACACTAAAAAGCGGTCCCATTCCTTTACTGCGTTGGATATTAAACGGGCGTATCGAGAACTTACGGAAAGTTCCATTTGTCTTTGGGCCCTTCTGCCTTTAAGTATTAATATTGTGGTGCTGTTTCTAGCTAAGGTTTTCTTTCCGGAATTCTTAGAGCACATCGGAGGGCGCACTGCTCATTTGGGTATAGGTATTTTGCTCGTTGTGCAACTCATGGTTTCTGCTTTGGGAGAAGAAATTGCTTGGCGGGCTTTTTTTCAACACGAACTTACGAAGATAGTACCCGTCAAACCGGCAATTGTAATCACCTCTATCGTTTTTGCCATCGCTCATTTTAGCCCGGGCAATTTGGTTATAGCTATTATTGATGTGTTTTTGGTGTTTCTGAACAGCGTTATCTACGGTATAATTTTTGCAAAAAGTAAAAATGCCTTTGTTAGTTCTCTTGCCCATTTCGCCGCCAATCTAGTTGCTATTGTACTTTTGA